>JAQUTN010000014.1 GCA_028694375.1 Bacteroidales bacterium | reverse complement strand
GGGCCTTGTACTTAAACCAAAAAGTGTTTAAGAAAAGATTTCACGTAATGATGCTCGAAGAGCAATTGCGTAAACATCGTTATTTTAATTATTGCGGTGCTTATTCGGTGGCCAAAAAAAGTCGCAGCATAATTGAGAGTTTAGCATATACCAATGAGTTATTGGCCGATGCCGGCAATATGGTGCTGTATTTTCCTCAGGGGGAAATCCAGTCGATGCACGTAAGAGAATTTTCTTTCGAAAAAGGATTAACAAAAGTCCTGGAACAACAAAACAACAAGTTTGAGCTGGTGTTTATGGCTGCTGTATGCGATTATTTTTCGAACAAGAAGGCTTCTTTGTGGTTGTATTACAAGACAATTAATCTTCGTACAGATAGCAATAAAAGCCTCAGCGAACAATATTCCTTGTTTTACGCGGCCTGTATGAAACAACAAATCTTACTAAAATCATAATTATGCTCTACCTGGGTTATTTCATATTGGCTTTTGCCGGGCTGCAGTTTTTGGTGGCTTTGATCAATTATTTGTTTCGGCCCGGGCTCAAAACCGAGTACTCCAAAGAAGAAGAACTGGTTTCCATTCTGATACCTGCCCGCAACGAAGAAAACAACATAGCCCAGCTTTTGAACGATTTGCTCCGGCAAAATTATAAAAACTATGAAATCCTGGTTTACGACGATTTGTCTTCGGACAATACGCCTCAAATTGTAGGGCAATACAGCCAAATCGACAAGAGGATACAATTAATTTCAGGCAGGGAACTGCCCGCAGGCTGGCTGGGAAAAAATCATGCCTGCCATGTTTTGTCAAGCCTGAGCAAAGGTTCCTATCTTTTATTTCTGGATGCAGATGTGCGGGTTGATACATTTTTACTAAGTAAATTAGTGTATTTCACCCGCAATAAAGCCCTGAAGCTTGTCTCGGTTTTCCCTGTACAGGAAATGCGCAGCAAAGGAGAATGGATGAGCGTTCCGCTTATGAATTATATTCTGCTCAGTTTGTTGGCCCTGCCTCTGGTGAGGCTCTCGCGCTTCAGCTCAATTTCGGCAGCCAACGGACAATGTATGTTTTTTGAGGCCCAAACCTATCAGCGGCTTAAACCGCACGAAATTGTAAAAAACAATAAAGTAGAAGACATTCAGATTGCCAGGCTTTACAAAAAACGCAGGCTAAAAATTGCTTGCCTGGCTTCGGTCCGCGAAATAAGTTGCCGCATGTACAGGGACTTGGATGAAGCTATTCAGGGCTTTTCGAAAAATGTGCTGGCTTTTTTCGGCAATTCGTTTATTCTTGCCTGCTTGTTTTGGTTTATAAACAGCTTTGGCTGGGTCGCTTTGTTGCCACTGGGATTTTATTGGGTTTTGGCCTGGTTTTTGCTTCAACTGTTTATACAACTTTTGGTGGCTTTGACCAGCCACCAAAAGTTGGGGAGCTATTTTTTGTTTGCCCTGCACAGGCAATTTATGTTGATAAGAATTATTATTCGGGCAGAAACCAATAGAATACGTAAAGAGACGATATGGAAAGGACGAATTATATCCTGATTATTTTATTAATCACTTTTTCGGGCTTATTTCAGCTGGAGGCATCAAACAGGGAAGATATTCTCAAGGCATATCAGCAGGGAGATATGACTCAATGGAAAGCCGTAATTGACCGCATGGAAAAGAACAGAACAACCGAAAACGAAACCAAACTCGAACTACTGAATTATTATTACGGCTACATTGGCTATACCCTGGGAGAAAAGCGCCACAAAGAAGCCCGGACATTGATAAACTCGGCTTATGTTCAGCTCGAAGCGCTGGAAAAACAAAATTACAAAGCGGCGGAGCTCAAGGCTTATCGGGCTGCCTTTTACGGCTACGAGATAGCCCTAAACAAACTCAAGGCTCCCTATTTGGGACCCAAAAGCATCGCAGCGGCAAAAGAAGCCCTGGATCTGGACAATAATAATCCCTTGGCCTTGACCCAATACGGCAATATCCAAACGTATATGCCCAGCCTAATGGGAGGATCCAAAAAGGAAGGACTGGAATATTATCAAAAAGCCATGCATGCTTACGAACAATATCCTGTGCGGGCTCAAAACGACTGGAATTATTTGAATTTGCTCATCACAATTACCATGGCACATATTCGCCAGCAACAAGATACCGAGGCCCGGGCCTGTTATCAAAAATTAATGAAGATAGCTCCTGAAATGTCTTGGGCTATTGAAGCCTTAAATCCATCAAACATTAAAAACGAATTATGAACAATAAAGTACTAATAATTGGTTCGGGCATAGCCGGTTTATCGGCAGCTTTACGCCTGGCCAAAAGAGGATATCAGGTAGAAATCGTCGAAAAGAACTCAAAAGCCGGTGGCAGACTCAATCAACTCAAAAAAGACGGATTTACCTTTGATTTGGGGCCCAGCTTTTTCAGCATGACCTATGAGTTCGAAGAATTTGCCCGGGACTGCAATATCGAAATGCCCTTCCGTTTTATTGAGCTGGATCCCTTGTACAGCGTCCATTTCAACGGCAATCCCAAAACATATCGTCTATATAAGGATATTCATAAACTGGCAGAGCAATTTAAAGAGGAGGAGCCCGATTTTGAAGCCAAGATGGAGAAATACCTCAAAAAATGCGCTCAACTGTTTGACGACACCGTCGATGTGGTAATCAAAAGCAATTTCGATTCCATATTTGATTACCTGATGCATTTAATCAAAGTCAATCCGGCCCATTTACCGGTGTTGTTTCGTAACTTTTACCAACAGGTTGAATTGCATTTTTCTTCCAAAGAAGTCAGACAGATTTTATCTCTGGTGGCTTTTTTCCTGGGCAGAACCCCTTTCGATACTATGGCTATTTATACTCTGCTCTCGCATACTGAATTCAGACATAACGGTTACTACAATGTGGAAGGCGGCATGTATGCCATAGTCGAAGGCTTGCTGCGGGAACTTAAAAAAGAAAATGTACAGATAAATTACAACACCGAAATAATAAGTTACAAAGAGAATAAAGGCAAGCTGGAGCATTTTATCGACAACAGGGGACAAAGCTGGAAAGCCGATCTCTTCCTGGTCAATGGAGATGCTGCCGTATTCAGGGGGAAAGTGCTTGATCGTAAACAATTCAGCACCAAAAAGCTCGATAAAATGAGCTGGACTATGGGCTACCTCACTTTTTATCTGGGAGTGAAAACCAAACTGCCTCAGGTAGACCACCACAACTATTACCTGGGATCCAACTTCGAAGATTATGCCCGAAAAGTACAACAAGATCCCGGTACGCTGCAAAAACCCTATTACTACGTCAACGTGGTTTCCAAATACAACCGGGAATGTGCCCCCGAGGGTTGCGAGAGTCTGTTTTTTGTCTGTCCCGTTCCCAATTTGCTGCAAAAACCCGACTGGAGCGACAAAGACAGGATAGTTGACAGTATCATCGAAGATTTTTCCGGCCGTATCGGCCAGGATATCAAACCCGATATTGTATCCAAAACCGTTTTCACTCCCAGCGACTGGGAAAAACAGTTTCACCTGCACCGGGGAACCGGGCTGGGCCTTTCGCATAAAATGCTGCAGATAGGTGCATTTCGCCCCTCCAATGTGGACGAAAAATTTAAAAATGTGTTTTACGCCGGAGCTTCCACTGTGCCCGGAGCCGGACTGCCTATGGGTATTATCAGCTCCAAACTGGCAGTAGAAAGAATGTTGAACTTCAAAGCGGAGTAATTATTATCCGATATTACTATCAGCTACTAAAGAATTTTCGCGAACTATATCGCAGGAATGAATTTTTTCTGCCATTATCCCTGATTCAGGAGAATTGCTTTTTGAGTTCCAGCATCAAATCATCCCGGCATAATTGCAGGTCCTGAGCCTGCCCCAGCATTTCCTGTTGCAGCGAAGTCACTCCTTTATCTACGAAACCGCAGGGATTGATCAACCGAAAATAACTCAGGTCGGTATTGATATTGAGCGCCAAACCATGCATGGTTATATAGCGGCTACATCTCACCCCTATGGCGCAAATTTTTCGATCAGGGTTTTGCAACCAGACTCCGGTTGCTCCCTTCAAGCGGCCGGCTTGTATACCCCTGTCTTTGAGAAAGACAATGACTGCTTCTTCCAGGCTGTTTATATATTCCTTAAGGCCAATACCAAAATGCTCCAGGTCAACAATGGGGTATACGACCAATTGCCCGGGGCCATGATAAGTAATGTCTCCTCCCCTGTCGATCTTGAAAAATTCCACACCCTTTTGTTCTAACTCTATGGATCCAATCAACAGATTGTTACTCAGACCATTTTTGCCCAAAGTATAGACCGGGTTGTGTTCACAGCTAATCAACATATCGGGCAAAAAATTCTTACCCTGTTGCTTAGCCGTAATTCTTGACTGAAATAATTCTGTTTGTTTTTGCCAGGCTTCCGAGTAGGGAATTCTTCCCCAATGGACAATATCTATCATAAAAAGTATTCTTCTTGATTATTGACTACATTGTCGTATTTTTGCATACATAATGAGAAGACAAAAATACCGGTTTTTTTATACATAAACCAAGAATAAACTGCCGACAAATGGAGCTTATAATAAAATATTTCCCCGATCTGAACAGCGTTCAGCTGTCTCAATTCCAAAACTTATATGAACTCTACGCCGGCTGGAATCAAAAAATCAACCTAATCTCGCGCAAAGACCTGGACCGGCTCTACGAAAGGCATGTATTGCACTCCCTGTCAATTGCCCGCTTCATCCGTTTCAATGCAGGCAGCCGCCTGCTCGATGTGGGCTGTGGTGGAGGATTTCCGGGTATTCCTCTGGCTATACTCTTTCCCGAAGTGGAATTCGTGCTGCTGGACAGCATCGCAAAAAAAATACATGCAGCCGAAGACATTGCTCTACAAAGCGGTTTAAGCAATGTGCAATTTCGAATTGAGCGGGCCGAAAACGAAAAGGGACTTTACGATTTCGTGCTTAGCCGAGCCGTAATGCCTATGCCTGAACTCTATAAAATTTGCCGCAAAAACCTTTCCAAAATCCAACGTAACGCGCTGCCAAACGGAATTCTTGCTTTAAAAGGAGGAGACCTGAGTGCTGAATTGTCCGGTTTTGGCAAAAAAGCTTTAGTAACAGATCTTTCGCAATACTTCGAAGAAGAATTCTTTGCTACAAAGAAAGTGGTTTATCTGAGCTTTTGAGCAAACGAAATTCCAGTATTTCCTTGAGTAACTCTTTTTGCGCCCTCATCTCCAACATTTTGTTCTTGTAATCCTCTACTGATCTGGAGTCGTTGATAAAGCGGGGCACCTGAATATTCTCATCGAAAAAATCAGGTAAATACACTTTGAATAATTGTGCAAATTGCGTTAATCTGGTGACGGAAAAATCAGTTTTACCATTTTCCATTTTGGAATAAGCGGTAGCCGAAATACCCACATCATCGGCTACGTTTTGTTGTGTGAGTTGAGAGCGCATACGTACTTGTCTCAACTTTTGCCCTATGGCAAAACTCAATTCTGTGTTGGTGATCTTTCTGGACATATTAATCATATTTAATAGATTTAGAACGCAAAAATAATATATTATTTACATATAAAGAACATTTCTATATCATTATTTTTTTATTTTACTGTATATTTCTGTTTACGCTGTTCCTTTCGTATCTAAAAATGGGGCTTTAGAGAAATTATTGGTACTTTTGCGTTATAATTTTCTGCCTTACTATGCCTATCCAATCCTTTTGCTTCAACCCCATACAGGTAAACAGCTATTTACTTTGGGACGACGACCTTAATGCACTGATTATAGATCCTGGCTGTTATACAGACAAGGAAAAAAGTACGCTGCAAGAATTCATCCAAAACAACAAGTTGGTTTTGAGAACGATATTAAACACTCACTTGCATTTTGACCATATTCTGGGCAATAACTTTGTCGAAAAGACCTACTCTGTCGGCAGCCAGGCACATAAAGACGATTTGTTCCTTTTGAATCAGCTGCCACTACATGCCCGGCTCTTTGGCGTTACGGCTCAGGAGATTTGCGAACCGCCGGCTACTTTGCTCGAAGACGGGGCTACTGTGCACTGCGGTAATATAAGCTTAAGAGTCGTTCATGCACCCGGCCACTCACCAGGCAGTCTGGCCTATTATAGTGAAAACGAAAACTGCCTCTTTTCGGGCGATGTCTTATTCAAAGGCAGTGTCGGACGCAGCGATCTGCAGGGAGGGAACGGAACAATCCTGGCTTCGAGCCTGCAGCACTTGATGAAACTGCCGGACGATACTAAAGTTTACCCCGGGCACGGACCTCAAACCAGTATAGGTTACGAAAAGGCACACAATCCCTTTCTATAAATTTTGCATTAAGCCTTGAAACACAAGAACCCCTTTCGGGATAGGGCATTTATTTGGTTTTGCCCAGAGGGGGCCTGAAAACAATACGGCTAGTTCAAATAAGGCAGGGAGAAAAGCAACTCGTAAACCATGCCTTTGGCCGGATTATAGGTGCACCGTAAGCCGAGATTAAACTCTGCATTGATGCGTAGCAGATTAACAGTAAACAAGCTTTCAAGGCCTGTAGAATAAAGGCTTTCCTTCACAATACCGCTCGGAGTCTCGGTATAGGTTCTCAACAGATCCACAAATGGATAAAATTCCATGCGTTTCAAATAAAGAATACCGGGTAGCGAAAGATCCGGAAATACCGGTAGAGCATAGTCAAAACTAAGAGCTATCATCTCCGGCGCATTAATATAATCAGATCCTCTAAGCTTTACGGCATTGCCCAGGTAGTAATTGCGATCCTGGGTATTGTGCAGCTGATAAGATGCCGAGACTTTCAGACCCTGGTTTTTGAACAAACCCGGCAGATAAGCATAGCCTTTCGCATAGAACAAATCGGTGAAATACCCCCGGTTAAAGGGAGCTGCGGCCAACTGCAGATTCAGACCTGCTCCCAGGCGGGGAAACAAATCACGCGGAGCCATCGACTTCATACAGTAAAGTTGCAGTCCTGCCTGTACGGTATTTAAATAACGACTTTGTTCTACGGAAGCGATAAAAAACTGATTGTTGGAAAATTGCCAGTTCACAGAAGGTACAATCCCTCTGTGCCAGCCGTATCTGTCGAAATTTAAAGGCACATAGGCCGAAAGTTTAGTGTCTACGGCCACACTCGCAAGAGTGTCTCTGCTCAAGATTCGTACTCCTCCATCGAGGTAACTCAATCCCTGTCGGATAACCTTACGATCGTTGATATCGGCTTCGACACTCAGCACGGGATACCAACCGGAATAAATATATTTGACATGGCCTGAATGAAATCCACGGCGATAGGCATACCCGGCCTGCAATACCGAAGTACTGAGCGCATTTTGCGACATAAACATCAAGCCGGGACTGAGGCTCCGGTGTAAATTATCAAAACTTATAGCAGCCAGTTCGTCCAGGTCGTAGTAAAAAGGCGCCCAGGAATGAATATTAAACAAATGCCCCGCCTTGCTGTACTTGCTGACCGGATAAGTCAGATCTTTTGGAAATACCATGGTATCAGCTACGAGTCCGCCTTCGGCCGTAAATCGGTCGGCCAGTTCAAGAGGGCTCATAGCAGCTTTCTTTTCTAAAACAAGCCGATCGGGAAGGTTTGCTTCGTCAGCCCTTGCGGGCAAACCGGCTTCAAAAGACTGTTCCACAGCCTTCAACTCGCTGGCAGGCAAGACGGCCAGCTGATAGCCTCTTTTATCGTAATTAACAAAATACAAACTATCTTCCAGTGAATTCCAACACAGATCAAAAGCCCCGAAACGGGCATTGGTCAGACGATAAGTTTTACCGCTCTGCAAATACAGACGAAAAATATTATCCGTACCACCGGCATCGCTTTCAAAACAGAGTGTCTCCTTACAATAATGCAAGCCTGACAATTTACGATGTTGAGGAGCCATTTGCTCTTTCCATTCTCCCGAAGGAAGATCCAGCGAATAAATACCGGCTCCCCGGTCAGAAATCAACACGGCAAATATTCGCTGTGCCTTGTCAGCCCAAACCATTTCATAAAGTTGGGCACCAAAAGGCACCGAATACACTTGTTTTCTTTTCCCGTTTGAGGCTTCCAAAATTTGTAATTCAGAACCTCCGCCAATCAGGTAAGAAGCCAAAGCAATTTGTTGGCCGTCCTTGGAGAGTGCGGGCAAATAATAGCGGCTCTTTTTGCTCAGCCTCTGAATTCTCTTAGTTTCCAAATCGTAACACAACAAAATGGAATAACTTTCGTGTACCCAACGCGGGCTGTTGACTTGTTCCGTCCAGTAAACTTTATTCCCCTGAGCCACCAGGGAGGAATTTACATCTCCCATCCAACGCAAATGCTCCGTTTTGTGCTTATCGTCTATTCGTACCAAACTCAGAGGTTCAGACAAACTTTCTTTTAAAGCCAAAAGACCCTGATTACTGAAACAAGGAGAACGATAAGATACAAAACGTTTTTCCTGTGCACTTATCAAATCCGGGCTGTCAAAGGGAGCCTTCGCTGCCGTTTCGTCCAGCCACATTTGCTTGTAGAGCCCGGAAGCAGGCTTAAACAATTGATAAAAATTGGAGCCAAAGTTCTGCTTATATGTTTTGTTGTAGCTGAATGGATTGCTGCTAATATCCCGGAACACAGAAGGAAGAGCCGAAGAAGAATTCAGGTAAGTCCCGGCCGAAAGTTTCAGATAACCCAAGGCGTATTCATTTGGAATAAAATGCTTTTGGGAGCCAAAATGCCATTTATCCAGCGAAAACTGCACTGAATCCATAAAATAAGCCTTGTAGGGCATCAGGAATTCAGCCTGTCGACCCCGGCCGGCTGCAGAATAAGCTGTTTCGGTCATAACAGCATCGCCTTCGAGCAAACCCACCGAAAATACGTCGAACAAACCGGCAGCCAATCCCTGAGATTGTTCCCCCATGAACCAATACAGTTTAGAGAATAAGCCCTTACCGGCCCATTGCATTTGCCCCACATGCCTTGACTCGTGCAGAGCCAGGCTGATTTCCCAGTTCTGAGGTTCTCCATCGGGCGAAGGCAGGCAAAACAATTCCATTCTTCTGGGTGCCCACACCACAAAACCATTGCTGCGAGTAGTGTAGGGATGCAGTACGACCGGTAGTTTTTTTGGAGCCTCCACACGCAATCCCTCCACGGAGTGTATACCAGCCGTTTGCAACAACCAGGCGTATCTTAAAGCCAGAGAATCAATACCTTCGGGATAAATAAGCCTGAAATTTTCGGTGTTGAGTTGTTGCCATTTCAAACGAGCCGGATCAGTGCCCCCGGAGTAAAACTGAGCAGAAGCTCCTGCCACCAGGCAAAAGAATAAAAATATCAAGCCCAGTCTTTTTTTCATCATCAATTGCCCTCAGGTTTCTGAATATCAACATAAGGAGACGGCCACCAATTAAAACTGTCAGGATTATCAGGAAAGGCCGGATCGTAGATCAAGTCCTCTCGCAAGAATTCAAGTAGCGGTAAGTTTAGTTCTTTCATGCCCACAATCACACATTTGGCAATCTGATAAGCCCCGTAAGAATTGAAATGTGTGTTGTCTGCCAGAGCCTTATCTTGTCCGGGGAATGTGCCTGCCGGATAATGAACAAAGGCTTTTTTTGAGCCTTCAGTGCCCAAAGCTTCGTACAAAACTCTGGTCATTTGGTGCAAATCAATTAGGGGTACTTGTTTATCGCGGGCCAGATCGCGCATAGCCTGGGGATAATCTTCGTGAGTGTCAACTATTCGGCCGTCTTCGCCGAAACTGCGACGCTGAGTGGGTGTAATCAATATCGGTATAGCTTCTTTTTCGCGAGCTTGATCGATAAACTCAGTCAAACTGTTCCAATACGAAAGATATGCCCCCTTGCCCTCTCCTTTTTGTTTTTGGTCGTTGTGTCCGAATTCCACCAAGACATAATCACCCGGCTTTATTTGCGTCATGATCTTTTTTAATCTGCCGGCGGCAATAAAGCTATTGGCCGCTTCGCCCGACTCGGCGTAATTGGCAAAACAGATTCTGTCATCAAAAAAAACCGTAATCATTTGTCCCCAGCTGGCCCAGGGTTCATTGTCCTGGTCAACCACAGTGGAATTTCCGCAAAGATACACCACCGGCACTTCCCCTGCTACTTCTATCGACAACTTGCTTAGCTGTGCTTCCTGTCCGCTTATTTCCAGGTTGAGAAATTCGTCCCAGTTGAGCTTGCTGACTTCTCTGGGCTTCAATCTAACCTTTTCCTGAGCCGAAATAATCGGGCTTCGTCTGTGTACGGTAAACGACAGTTCTTTGAACTGTCCCTTTTCTGTAACAATCTCCTTGGCATACAAACGACGCGATTCTGCCCGAACGACCGTATGACCGGATGATTGGTCTGAACCCAATGCAAGCCGCACCCGATACAGGCCTTCGGGTAAAGGAATCTTCAGATTAAAAACACCTGAATCGTCTTTCTGCAAATCAACAGCAACATTGAGTCTTTGAGCCTCCGTTGCAAAAGTAATTGCCAATAAAAAAACCAGACAAGCGAGTTTCTTTATAAGGGCAAACACAAACCTGGGGATTACAGGAGTTATTAAACTCACATTGCCAGGTATTTAAAGGCTTCGTAGACCAGGAAAACCGGCCAAATCAAGGCTTTTAGAAAACCCAAAACGCCCATCCAGAAACCGGTAGCCTGACCTATATAAAAGATCGCTGCTCCAATCATACCTAAACCATACACGGCACCTCCTCCGGGGTTGCTCGCGGCATTGCATTTTTCTTTCATAACATCGTCCTCCAAAAATTAATACAAGAGGTAAAGTAAATAACAGGTAGTAGAATTAAGCTAAAACGAGCTTTAGTGCTCGCCTTTGGTGTCTTTGAGGATTACATCGTGTGCTCCTCCCTCTATGATACTGGTAGATGATACCAGGGTTATTTTGGCTTCTTTTTTCAGATCAGGTATACTGAAAGCTCCACAACTGCACATAGTTGATTTGACTTTACCCAAGGTTATTTCCAAATTATCCTTGAGCTTGCCTGCATAGGGAACATAACTGTCTACACCTTCTTCAAATTTAAGTGCGGGATTACCGCCCATATCGTAACGTTGCCAGTTACGGGCTCGATTGGAGCCTTCGCCCCAATATTCCTTGACATAATTTCCACCCATAAACAATTTTTTTGTGGGGCTTTCGTCGAAGCGGGCAAAATAGCGGCCCATCATAATAAAATCGGCTCCCATAGCCAGGGCCAATACCATATGGTAATCCTGTACTATTCCACCGTCAGAGCAGATAGGAACATAAATGCCTTTCTTTCTGTAAAGTTCATCCCTGGCTTCGGCCACGTCAATAATCGCGGTTGCCTGTCCCCGACCAATACCTTTTTGTTCGCGGGTAATACAAATGGAACCACCACCTATTCCCACTTTAACAAAATCGGCTCCGGCTTCGGCCAAAAAATTGAAGCCATCCCGGTCTACCACGTTCCCGGCTCCAATCTTGACGCTATCTCCGTAATTTTCTCTAACAAAGGAGATCGTTTCTTTTTGCCATTCCGAAAAACCATCCGATGAATCAATACACAAGACATCAACCCCGGCTTCTACCAGTTTGGGAATACGCTCCTTGTAATCACGGGTGTTAATTCCCGCACCTACCAACAGACGTTTATGACTGTCCAGCAGTTCGTTGGGATTATTTTTGTGGTTATCGTAATCCTTGCGAAAGACAAAATACCTCAGACATTGATTTTCGTCAATAATCGGGAGGGTATTGATCTTATTATCCCAAATAATGTCGTTGGCTTCGTCCAGACTGATTCCGTGTTTACCTGTAACCAACTTGGAAAAGGGAGTCATGAAGTCACGAATAATTTTGGCATGATTGTCCTTGCCCGGACGATAATCCCTGCTGGTGACTATACCCAGCAATTTACCGTTTGAGCTGCCGTCGTGAGTAATGCCTATGGTAGAAAAGCCCGTTTTAGCCTTTAAATCAATCACATCCTGCAAACATTGGTCCGGCCTCAGATTGGCGTCGCTGACTACAAAACCGGCCTTGTATTTTTTGACTTTACGTACCATTTCGGCCTGCTCTTCGATAGGCTGGGAACCGAAAATAAAGGAAAGACCTCCGTTTTTGGCCAGGGCAATGGCCATATTGGAATCAGACACGGCTTGCATAATAGCCGATACAAAAGGGATATTAAGTTCTATCTCCGGCTTTTGCCCTTTGGCATAACGTACCAGCGGAGTTTTTAAACTAATCCGGTCGGGAACACATTCTTTGGAAGTTAATCCGGGAATCAGTATATATTCGTTGAATGTTCGGGAAATTTCTTCGATAAGGAGTGCCATAATACCTAAGATTAAAATTTGGCAAATTTACGGTTTTTTGCTCAAAAACTATCAATTCTTCAAAAGAATTGAAGCTTTATATGTTCTTCATTAATTACTCAAATACAATCAATTTTTTCGACAGGGCATACATAGTCAGGGCCGGCAAGCTGTGTAAACCTGTTTTTTCGATGATGTTTTTGCGATGCGTCATTACAGTGTGCACACTAATGTTCATACGATCAGCAATTTCTTTATTGGACATACCTTTGGTCAGAGCTACCAATACTTCATTTTCGCGTTCGGTCAATAGTTTACTTTTGCCTTTTTCCCCTTCGCATTTACAACTGATACTGGCTTTTTTGAAACACTTGAGAATTAGTTCCGGATCATCTGTTATATTGAGTTTAGTATCGAAAAGACTTAGCAGAGAGTTGTCGTAAAAAGAATACACCAAGGCCATCCAAAAGACTTTAGGCAATTTTTTCTTTAAACGAACGAAGGCTTTCTGTTTATTCTGGACCATACAAGGATTGGCCACCACGATATCAAAAGGAGTTCCATCGTACATAGCTGCCAGTTCTTCAAGATCGGCAAAACGGTAAAAATAATAATGATGATGGGTTTTTAGCAACAGCGTCGACAAGCCCTCGTACAAGACCGTCGAAGGTTCAAGAACCGCGATATTTATATGACATCTATCCATTCCGCCCTTTAAGTTCCAAATGTTCCAGCAAAGGCAGTAGTACTAATTCCTCTGCCTGAGAATGAATATACAGGTCGTTTTCGAGTTCTATCAGGGCGTTAAGCATTTTACGCTTCAATATAAAATCACCTTCGAGTGATAAATGTTTCAGCAAAAAATTCTTCAGATCCACCAGCTTAGTTTCTATATCGGTGTGGTGGTCCCGGTATTCAGCCGACGAAAAGGCGCTGAGCCCCTCTTCTATTTTGCCTTGCAACAACTGGCAGCAATAAGGGAAGACTATTTCTTCTTCGTAACGTAAATGTTCGAGTACTTCTTCGAAATATTCCCTGAAAAATAGTTCTAATTGTCTGATATCCTTTGGATGCTGGCGTTTGTAAAGTTGCGCAATGTAATCCAGAATCTGGGGATATTTCTCGGAAGTATAAAAATGATGGCTACTTTTTAAATACCTAATCAGATCGGACATCTGGAATTGATCCGGATTCAGCTCCTTGCCTTGTGGAAAAAAACCATTATATAAGTTACAGAGCAACAAAAAAACCGGCATATTCACCCGGAAATGTTTACAAAGCTGAGCAATGCTTGTATCGTTCAATGCTGTTTCCATCCCAAAATGCTCCAGCAGCAACAAGAGAGAAGGATTCTCTATGACCAGGTCGGCCATACACATCTCTGCCTTTATATATGTCTTGTGTGTCTGATACATACTAAAATTTCAAACAAAAATACATTTTATTTATCAATGTGCAATCAATGACGGATATCTATGCTCAATCCTGCATAAAATGCAGTGCCGCAAACAGGAGCATACAAAAAGGCCGCATCATCCAAATGCCTTTCGTCTTGTATGTAATCAAAAATATTGTCAACACCTGCATAAAGCTTAAACTGCCCAAAACGGCGTGACACTTTTGCATTGAGCAGGACAAATGGTTCAGTCTTTTTAATCTTGCTTTGATCGCCCAATAAAGGATCAATGTCGGTGTTATAATAATCAATGTACATGGAACCCTGGTAATTACTGTTCAACACCAGGGCCCAGTTACCAGGAGTATATTCGAGCATAAAGTTGCCTGCTGTAGAGGGGAAGCGCGAAATGTAGCGGCTCTCTTTTTCATAAGTTGTTCCCGCCCAATCCTCACGCTCCTGTTTGTACCTTCCCTCGTTCAGGCTGAAATCCAAACTCAGTTGTAATTGACTCAACGGGCTGTAAACTGCCGTTAATTCCAGACCCTGAACAAAAGCATCGTCGATGTTTTTCCACTGATAATCATATCCCAGCGCTGCAACTTGTGCATCAGCGTCGCTGAAACCTATTTTATTTTTCAGGTCTGTTCTGAACAAATTGGCGCTCAAACGAATTTTACGGGCGTAATAGTCTGCCGATAAATTATAGCTGACCGAGGTTTCGGGCTTCAAACCCGAAGATTTCCAAACCCGGGGAGAACCGCTGCAGAGATGCAAATCTTCGGAAAAACCGTAAGGAGCTCTGAAGCCTGTACCCACATTAGCTCTAAGTGTAATCTGGTCATTCATTTTGTAGCGGACCGCCAGACGGGGATTTAGTGCCGTAGCCTCAAAAGAGGTCTCCGGGAATAATGGAAGTTCCGAAACCCGACGATCGGTCGTATAGCTCTCACCCGAACTATGGTAATCCATACGCAGGCCGGGCACCAGCATCCAGCGCCCGATGGCCCACTCATCCTGTAAGAACAGACCAAATTCACTGGCCGATTTGGTAGCCATGGAACGATAAGAGGCTCCGTAATAAGAACTGGATTCATCAACTACCACATACATACCCGATTCATCTATATGATCGTAAAAGAATTGAGCTCCAAACACAAAACGATGCGTATTGAGGGCTGAACTAAAAGACAAGGTCGATGTAAAAGTCTGTTCATCGGCCAGATAAGGCCTCATAATTCTCAGGTCGGGTACCGAATCACTGTGAGTAACCAAATAATCGTTCAAATAAGAATCATTGGTTGCGTTGCGTTGATGATTTACGTAGGCCATATTTAAATTTATTTCCGAACGCAGACCCAGTTTTTTCTGATAACTTACAGAAGCCTCATAACGTTTAGTAATAATATTCTCTGTGCCATCGGTAAAGGGATTGGTATAATAATCGTCCGTCATGAGGCCTCCCTGACGTTGTTCGAACACAGAACGACCCCGAATAATTAATTGGTCCTTGTCCCAAAAAGCATCGTTTACAAACAAGCTAAAACCCAGGTTGGTCAGTTCCGAATTCACATGGTCCGAAACTCCGTCAGGCCTTCGCACTTCGTCGCGGGTGTTGCCCTCGCCTGTTTCATCAATGGCTTGTTCGGCATAACGTTGAGCAAAGATATTCAACCCGAGGTTCCCTTTTTCGTTGCGCAGAGACGAAGACAGGTCGTAACGTTGAGTACCGTGACTGCCTATCTGCATTTCCACCTTCGTTTGAGGTTGATGCGATGGTTCTCTCGAAATAATATTAATAGCTCCGGCCACTGCTCCGCTGCCGTACAAGGCCGAACCGGCTCCTTTAATGACTTCGATCTTATCCACATCCACAGTACTGAATTGCTGCAAACCGTAAACTCCGGCCAAACCCGAATACATGGGTTGACCATCTATCAGTACCTGAGTATGTTCCGCTCCCAGGCCCTGCATACGTATCATGGTAAAGTTGCAGGCCTGGCATTGATTTTCGACTCGAATTCCTGGTATCCCTTCCAGAGCCTGGTATAAATTGGCTGCATTTTTGTTTTCGATGGATTTTGCTGTTATGACTTCTGTTCTGACCGGCACATCTTTGACGTAATGCCGGCTTCTGGTACCGGTGATTACTACTTGTTCCAGATTCATGGCGTCTTCTTCGAGTTCAAAATAGACTGTGACAGCTTTGCCTCTTTCCATAAGCACTTCACGCTCCTGGGTAATATACCCCAAGCCCTGAGCCACAATAATTTGTTTTCCCAAGGGTAAATTGGCAATTTTAAAATGACCGGAAGCATCGGTAAGCGTACCCAGGTTGGTACCTTTGATCCAAACTTGTATATAAGGGAGATGTTGTTTTCCGTCAATGGTTTTTACATCACCAAAAAGCATGGCATCTGTCTTCTCCTGAGCACTAAGCAAAGAAATCGTCAACATTACCGTCAAGCATAAAAGCATCTTTTTCATTCACGTTCATTTATTGGTTAAAAACGAACGCAAAACTAAGTTGCCGGCAGCCGCCCTGCAATCGCTAAAAGCAGGGAATTGGCTGCTGACTTTTACCTGATATTAGGGATCAAACCCTGAATTCAGAGTTGAAACAAAGTAGCATGCTTTATTTTCCTGGCCTCCAGCGCCGGAAATAGGTAATGGATTTTGTGGGGAAAACTCCTTTTTTTCGCTCTCGCAAATCTTCGGCAGTATAAAAAGTATCCTTATCAAACTCTTTGATAAAACTATCTATCTCTTTCATGGCTTTACGTTCCACTACTGCTTCTACAATATAGACTTTTTTCTTGGCGCCCATACCTTCTATAATTGTGGTTCCGTAACCTCTGTCGGAAAGCATGGATATCAAACGGCCCGGTTCTTTGTTGGTGTAAATGCGGCAAACCAATACGCCAAAGGCTATTCTCTGTTCAATAATTATCCCCACATAATTGCCGGTTGCGTATCCTGCAGCATAGCTCAGATAGGCCACCAAATCGTTGGCTCTGGACAAAATCTGAGAGATAACCACAATCCAGATAAAAACTTCAAAAAAGCCAATAAGCGGGGCCAGGGTTTTTTGTCCTTTGGACACAAAAATAATACGAAGTGTACCCAGGGTTACATCGATGATGCGGCCAAAGAAGATAATCAGAGGCAACAAGATGGGATAGCTGTCCAGAAAGTCGAACATAAAAAAAAGTGTTAGAAATACCTCAGAAGAATCTAAAAAACTACCGAAGTAGAATAAAAATGCAAAGATATTTCAAAAAAACACTTTTTGCAAACTCCGTGAGCTTAAGCAAACAATTAAATTAAGGAGAAAGTAAATTGTTTGCCTTCTTTTTAAATCCGTAATGAGATGTTAAAATCGGCATAAACCAGCACGAAGGAAGAATCCGTTTGAGCAATACCGCCAGTTTTTGATCTAGGCTTGCTACAACATAACGATGTCGGGGCCGTTTGGCCCTAACAATTTTCAGCAATGTACGGGCCATTACTTCGGGTTTTCCTCCGTTTGTTTCGTCGGACTCAAAACAGGCTTTTGAAATCTCAAACTGCTTGGCGTAAGGGCCTTTTTCGTCACAAACATTAATGCGATTGGCTGTGTTACTGGTATGGAAGTCGCCCGGATTAACCAGCACAACCTTGATACCGAAGGCCTGAACCTCCATCCTCAAGGCTTCGCTCAAGCCTTCGATGGCATATTTGCTGGCGGAATAAAAGGCCTGGAAAGGCAGGCCCATCAGGCCTCCAATGGAACTGAAATTTATTATTAAGCCTTTACCTTGCGACCGCATCGGTGGCAACACAGCCTGCAACAAATGTACCATGCCGTGCAAATTGGTATCCAATTGCCTGCGGTAAAGCTCGGCAGGAGTTTCTTCGATGGGGCCTCCTAAATGCATCCCGGCATTATTGATCAATACATCAATCTGTGCTTCGCGTTCCAGCAATGCTGCCACTGCACTGTCAATGCTGGCCGGCTTTGTCAGATCCATATTGAGCAAATGCACACCGGGCAATGGTTCAAGGGCTTTGCGTACCGTACCGTAAACAGTATATCCTGCCCGGGCCAATAAAACAGAGGCTTCTTTTCCAAAGCCTGAGGAAACGCCGGTAATGAGTACCACCTTTTTCATACTGCCCAGGTTTTTTGTGCCTTTTGGTTTGTTTGCTTCCGTGATTGTCAGGCTTCCAATGTTGCCAGATTGAATACTCCCAGTTTTTTGGCAACACGTGACATTTTATCCACGGCTTCATCAACTTGTTCAAAACTATGGGTTGCCATAAGAGAAAAACGAATTAAACTGGAGCCTTTGGGCACTGCCGGCGATATAACCGGATTGACAAATACTCCCTGATCGAGCAATATTCTGGTCATCTTTAAAGCTTTGAAATCATCCCTTACTAAAAGCGGGATTATTGGCGTTTCAGAAGGCCCGGTATCAAAACCATTAGACTGGAAAGCCTTTCTGGCATAATGCGTCAGCTTCCATAAATGCTCAATACGCTCAGGTTCCTGCTCCATAATATCGAGTGCTGCAAGAGCAGTGGCTGCCGATGCCGGTGTCATGCTGGCACTGAAAATAAGAGAACGTGAATTATGCTTGATAAAATTTATTACTTCTTTGTCTGCCGCAATATAACCACCCAGTGAAGCCAGTGATTTGGAAAAAGTACCCATGATGAGCTCCACCTCGTCGGTTAGGCCAAAATGAGCAGCGGTTCCTGCTCCGTTTTTACCCAGCACGCCAAGTGCATGCGCATCATCAACCATGACAGAAGCCCTGTATTTTTTGGACAAAGCCACAATTTCAGGCAAACGGGCAATATCGCCTTCCATCGAAAATATACCGTCAACCACTATCAAAATATCGTGTCCCGGTTCACAAAGATTTAATTTTTGTTCCAAGGCCTCCATATTGTTGTGAGCGTATTTCATGGTCTTGGAAAAAGACAACCTGGAGCCTTCAATAATGGATGCATGATCCAGGTCATCGAGTATCAGATAATTATTACGCCCTCCCAAAACAGATACCACTCCCAAATTTACCTGGAAACCTGTACTGTAGCAAAGAGCAGCTTCTTTTCCGCTCAGTTTGGCCAGTCGATCTTCCAGTTGAGTATGGATATCAAGCGTACCATTCAAAAAACGAGAACCGGCACAACCTGCACCGTATTTTTCTGTCGCTCTGATGGCAGCTTCTTTAATCTTGGGGTGGCTGGTCAAACCCAGATAACTGTTTGAACCAAACATCAACACACGTTTTCCGTTAATGCTTACCACTGTATCCTGATCCGACTGAATTTCGCGGAAATAAGGATAAATGCCTGCTGCCATTAATTCCTGAGGTGCAGTGTAATTGATAAACTTCTCTTTTAAAATCCCCATTTTTGCTATATATTTATTATTCTCTGCACGCAAGCAGAAGAACAAAAAACCGGTCAAAAATAGAGAAGAATTTTCAATTCTGGTACTTCAATATACGAAAACCAATCATAAAAAAACTATCTGTTTGAATTATAACATATTACAAATTCAGAAAAAGTAATATTCAAGGCAAACACTAAGAAAACACTCTTGGAATTCAATTAAAAGCATGAGCTTTATGTAAATAAATACATTATATTTGCAGGTATTGACGCATAAAAATCAAAAATACCATATGAAAGCACTTGTGAAAACAAAAATCCTGTTGATTACCTTTATTGGCTTGTACTTTATACAGACAACTCAGGCTCAAGTCAGTATTTCAGTTGATTTAGATCAGCCTGCCACCCCCATGAGTCAGGATCTGATCGGAGTCTTTTTCGAAGACATCAACTATGCCGCAGACGGAGGCCTGTATGCTGAATTGGTTCAAAACCGTTCCTTTGAATATTACGTAGTGGATGGCTATACCAGTATGGGGCCTCTGACAGCCTGGTCGGCAGTTCAGGAAGGAGGCGCCTCGGTGGCTCTGAGTGTGGTGGGTAATCAGTCACTGAATCAACACAACACCAATTGCCTGAAATTGGTCATTAATAATCAGGGAACGGCCGCCGGAGTAAAAAACACAGGCTTTGACGGAATCGCTCTGAAACAAAACGAGAATTACTTCTTTTCGGTATATCTTAAACGCGAAACCGACCACGACCAAGCGGTGGTGGTTCAATTAAAGAGTTCCGGTGGTTATATTTTTGCCGGCGATACCATTACCGGCACCACTGCAGAATGGCAACAATATAAATTCACACTGCAAAGCAAGCTTGGTTTTGAGGATGCTGCACTATATATTCTGCCGCAAGGCAGCGGTAATGTCTATATAGACATGGTCTCACTCTTTCCCGAGAAAACTTTCAAGAACAGAAGAAATGGCCTCCGGGCTGATTTAGCCCAGGCAATAGTGGAACTGGAGCCACAGTTTCTTCGTTTCCCCGGAGGCTGCATCTCGCACGGCAGAGGTCTGGACAACGCCTACCGCTGGAAACATACCGTAGGCGATGTAGCTGAACGTAAGCCGAACTGGAATCTCTGGGGTTATCACCAAACTTACGGTTTAGGTTTTTACGAATATTTTCTCTTTTGCGAAGACCTGGGAGCAAAACCTCTGCCTGTAATACCTGTAGGAATTTCCTGCCAATTCAGAAACAGAGAAGTAGCAGCTCTGGAAGACATGGGACCCTGGATTCAGGATGCCATCGACCTGGTTGAATTTGCCAACGGCGACGCAAGCACCCCCTGGGGAGCCCTGCGGGCAGAGATGGGACATCCTGAGCCTTTCCATATGGAATACCTTTGTCTGGGTAACGAAGAGGACGACATTCCTGAATTCAGAGAACGCTTCCTGATGTTTAAAGACAGCCTGCGCAAATATTGCCCAGAAATCAAAATCATCGGCACTTCGGGCACCGACGACACCGGCAGCCACTACACTACACTATGGGAATTCAGTCGCGAGAATCAGCTGGACGCCGTGGACGAACATTATTACAATTCACCGGACTGGTTTTTGAACAACAACCATCGCTACGACAACTTTGATCGTCAGGGCCCCAAGGTTTTCATAGGCGAATACGCTTCTCAGGACGACAGATTGTACAATGCCATTGCCGAGGCCGCTTATTTAACCGGCGTGGAACGCAATGCCGACATTATTGAACTCACTTGTTATGCCCCTCTTTTTTGCAACGACAAACACCAGCAATGGCATCCCGATTTGATCCGCTTTGACAACACAGAGGTCGTCAAAACTGCCAGTTATTATGTTCAGCAAATGTACAGCACCAATCCGGGCGACGAGTATTTAAATTCCCTGATAAGCTACGATCCCTCTTTTCAACTCAGTGGTACAGATTTTAGGGGTAAAGTGGGTGTAGGCACCTGGAATACCCAGGCCAGTTACGATGATTTAAGTATCAGCAGCGGCGAAAACCTTCTTTATTCCGAAAACTTTTCGGCCGGCAGCAGCAACTGGCAAGTGCTCTCGGGCAGTTTTAATGCTACGGGAGGTCTGTACAGCCAGACATCCAATACAGAACCGGCTGTCAGCATATTCAACCAAAGCGTCGATACCGATGAGTACGTCTTCAGCATCAAAGCTCAAAAAACCGGAGGCAACGAAGGCTTCCTGATTCCTTTTGCTTATCAGGACCAAAACAATTATTACTGGCTCAATATTGGCGGCTGGGGCAATACTCAACATGCCATCGAAAAAGTAAGCAAGGGCGTCAAGAGCGTCCTGTTAACCGCAGCCGGAAGAATCAACTCTAACCAATGGTACGAAATTCGTCTGGTAGCCAAGGGCGAAAGCATTGAATGTTATCTGGATGACACCCGCCTTTTTGTTGTTCCTGCAGCCACCGGGCCGGTTACCGCTTCCATCAGCCGCGACAATGAGAGCAAGGAACTGATTTTCAAAATTGTGAATTCGGGCGATCAGGCCATCACTGCCAACATCAACATCAACGGAGCTCCGATTGACCAAACAGTCGATTGCCAATTGCTGACGGGAGCCTCAGACCAACGCAACAGCCTGGCAGAACCTGAGCTGATTAAACCAAGCACCTACAGCCTGGCAGTCAGCAATCAGTTCCAATGCCAACTGCCGGCTTATTCCATGCAGGTATTCAGGGTAATAGAGAACGGATCAGCTCTGGACAAACTGCAACAGGATAAAAGTTCGCTGCTGAAAATAATTCCGAATCCTGTTCACAGCAACAAAGCCGACATCGTTTTCGAGAGACCCGACCGAAAACCTTATAGCTTGAGATTGTTCGACAGCAATGGCAAATTGCTCTTACAAAAAGACAAAATCAGCGATAAACTGACCAGCATCGATACTGGCCATTTGCCGGCATCCACCTATCTGGTGCAAATCGTTCACAACAATACCAGTTACACCGGCCAGTTGATTCTGAACTAAGCCGGCGCCCGACAAGGGACTCTCCCGTTGTGCCCTCGATACATAGTGGCTGTCACTGATTTGCTGTATCAAAGCCCACAACAGCCCACTTACAAAGCTCGCAACAGCAGGCTTTTGTCTTTGGGTATCAGAACATCGTACTCATAGATTGGCTTCAGCTCCGGAAGTTCGAGGTCTTCTTGATTGTTCATCAACGGAGCCTTGATCCCGGGAAGCTGATAAAACGGATTGCTATTGGGTCCTTCGGCTGCTTTTAAACCTTTGGCTTTGAGCGGCACGTAAGAGCGAATACGACAATTCCCGCCTAAGTTCGATTTAATCAAAATCTTGTCGGCTCGTCCCTCTTTCCAGGACAAATCCACCTGAAAACCACCTCTGGCTCTGAGGCCTTTTACACTGCCTTCCTGCCACACCGAGGGCAAAGCCGGCAATATATGTAAGGCCCCATCCTGGCTTTGCAGCAACATTTCGGCTATCCCCGAACTGCAACCAAAATTGCCGTCAATCTGAAAAGGTGGATGAGCATCCAACAAATTGGGATAGGTACCTCCTGTCTGGCTGCCGTCGGGCTTGATGGCTGGATTGAGTTGTTCCGTGATTAGTTTCATAGCGCGGTCGCCGTCGAGCAGACGAGCCCATAGATTCACTTTCCAGCCCATAGACCAACCCGTGGAAACATCGCCTCTGGCCTGAAGCGAGGTTTTGGCTGCCACAAACAATTCGGGATTGCGATAAGGCGAAATCTGATTTGAGGGAAACAAGCCATACAAATGCGATACATGGCGATGACGATCGTTGGGCCTGTCCCAGTCGTGCATCCATTCCTGCAACTGCCCCCAACGCCCTACCTGCATCGGAGCCAATTGTTCGCGGAGCAACCTAAGGCTGTCGGCATACTGTTGATCTCTGTTCAAAACTTGAGCCGCAGCTATCAGGTTGGAAAACACATCGTAGATTAGCTGATTGTCCATGGTGGTACCTGCTACTATACTCACACCCGAACGATGGGAGTTCTCGGGCGACATGGAAGGGCTTAACACCATCCAGCCGTGCACAGGCTCTTTTTGCAGTACGTCTTTCAAAAACAGAGAAGCTCCCATCAGTACCGGATAATATGCTTCGAGAAAAGCCTGGTCGCCCGAATAGAGATAATGTTGCCAGATATGCTGGCTCAGCCAGGCGCCTCCCATAGGCCAGAGACCGTAAAAAGCCCCGTCCACCGGTCCGCTTATACGCCAGCGGTCGGTATTGTGGTGCACGCACCAGCCCCTGGCTCCATACAATTGCTCAGCAGCCTCAGCTCCGGTGAAGGAAAGATCGCGAAGCATAGCAAACAGCGGCTCGTGCATTTCGGGTAAATTACAGACCTCGGCCGGCCAGTAATTCATTTCGGTATTGATATTTATCGTGTATTTGCTGTCCCAGGCCGGGCCGAGTTTATCGGTCCACAAACCTTGTAAGGTGGCAGGCTGAGTGCCGGGCATGGAGCTACTGATTAAGAGATAACGGCCAAACTGAAAATACAAGGCAGCCAACTGAGGATCATTACCTTCTTTGAACTGTTCCAAACGTTGGTTTGTAGGCAAATTCACAGCCGGGGTGCTGCCCAGGTTCAAATCAACTCTGCCGAACAATGGGCGATAAATGGCCACATGATCGTCGCGCAATTGTTTATAGGATTTGTCAAAGGCTGCATCCATTATAGACTGCGCCAACAGGTCGGGATCGCCGCTGATGTCGTTGTAATCTTTTACATTGCTGGCCATTGAAACAAACAACACCAGGCGGTCGGCTTTGTGTACCTGCAATGATTGTTCTTTGAGTTCCAGCGTACCACCCTCGAGCTTTGGTTTAACAATAACGGTAAAATCTACCGCGCCTTCTTTGTTTTCTCTGCTACTGCTCGTAGCTCTCAGGTAGAGGGCAGACTGAGCTGTTTCAATTCTGTGTCCCGGATGTTCGCCGTTTAGTTTTATTTCCAGATCCAAGGCTCCGGGACGATCGGCCGTGAGTTCCATTACGATGAGATCGTCGCTGAAAGAACTAAAGATTTCGCGACGAAACTCAACACCCTGGCGCCGGTACTTTATATTAAGTAAGGCTTTGTCCAGACTCAGCTCACGGCGATAATCTTCTACCTGCCCTTCTCCCTGCTGATGCAGAAACAGACGCCCCAGAGGCTGATAACACATACCGTGATTGCTCGTGTTCCCGATGTTTTTTGGTAAAGCACTGAAGGCCAGCTCCTGGGCTTCCTGATATTTTTCATCAAAAATCAGCTGACGTATTTCGGGCAACAAGGCCTTGAGTTCGGGCTGAAGATTATTGCCCGGACCTCCGGACCAGACGTTTTCTTCGTTTAATTGCAAATGTTCTGTTTCAACACCGCCAAACACCATAGCTCCCAGGCGACCGTTACCAATGGGTAATGCTTCTTCCCAGATTGTTGCGGGCTGTTCATAAAACAAGCGCATGGGATTCTCTTCCGGAGAAGATACCGGAATACTTTGCCTGCCACATCCTGCAAACAATAAAGAAATAAGGCTAAAAAAAAGAAGAAATTTTTTCATATTATGGAATGATTAAAAAGAGATAGTATTATGATTTATAAATTTTCTTACGATCAAAATTGTAAAAGGCATCAAAGACCACTTTGTTGGAAGCAATTATACTTAAAAATAAATTGAGCGTACAACCTGTAAAAATCGCCAACATGATCATTATTTGATATTTAATGGCAATCGCAGGAGAACTGCCGCCCAGAAGCTGACCGGTCATCATGCCCGGCAAAGAAATCAGCCCCATCACAGACATATTAGCTATCATTGGATTGATGCCCTGCTTTAGGGCCTCGGCAATGAACGGCCGTATACTTAATCTCAGGTTGTTACCCGTATTGGTTAACAAAAAATGAAACAAATCGGATTTTTCGTTCAATTCTTTAAAATAGCTGCGCATACCTACAATGTTGTGGTTAAGTGCATTCCCCAGAATCATTCCTGTGATTGGTATAAAATACTGTGTATCAAATATATAATCCAATCTGATTACAAATCCCAGAAAAAAGGCATCCACTATCAGTAAGGTGGTAAGAGAAGTAATGAACAAAGGGAACAAAAAACTTTTCCAATTGAGTGAGGCTCTGCTAATAGTCGTTGTTATGCCCACAACAATCATGATCAGCACCCAGAGTATATTGAGCCAGGCGTTGTTCAATTCAAAGACCCATTCCAGATAAACTGCTACCAGGGATAATTGGACTACCATCCTGACAACGGCAATCAAAGTACTTTTGATCAATCCTGTTTTATAATAGTACAAAAAGGCCAGCGGAATGATCAAAATTATAAAACTCAACAGCAAATCTTTGATGCTAATATCAATGGCTCCGCTCATAAGGCTATTCTTTTGGGCACAGCATTAATCCAGGTTTGGTTATGCGATGCAGACAAGATGGTTCTGTCTTTCATTTGTCCGATAGTTCTCAAAAGCAATTGAATAGAGTCTTCATCCAAAGAGGCTGTCGGTTCATCCATAAGTATTATGCTTTTATCAAGGGCAAAACAAATGGCCATTACGAGCCTTTGCTTTTGCCCTCCGCTGATAATGGCAAAAGGCTGCTCTATAATTGGAGCCTCCAGACCCAAGTTAAAGGCGTATTGTTCTACCTGGGGACGTTTATGCTTCATATGGAGCATGTCGAGCAATTCCAGTCCGTTTTGTACCGGGAGGTTAATATTTTGAGGAATCCAGGCCGTGAATTCTCTCAGGACTTTAATATTGGCTGCGTTGAGTTCTTTACCCTGAATAATAATTCTGCCCCGGTCAGGACGAACATAAGCCTGAATCAATTTAAGCAGGGTAGATTTTCCTCTGCCCGAAGAGCCTGTTACACAGTAATGTTCACCTTCCAGAATGGAGAAATTCAAATCCTTGAATATTTCTTTGTCCCCAAAACTCAAAAAAATATTTCGACACTCTATCATCTTACTCTTATACTCTTTTTCTAATTATTCTCTGTTTAATTATTCTTTGTTTAATCTATTCTCATTCTGATTTATCCGATAATCTGTACAAGCAGATTAAATCTACTAAAGCCTTGTGGTCATTCTTAATTTGGTCACAAGCTTTCTTTAGCTATATGTGTTACTTTCGCTCTTTGAACTTGTGGTCTTTCTTTATTTGGTCACAAGCCCTTCAGCTCTTGAAGAATACAAATTTTTCAACAGTACTCAATTCTCCGGCTCTTAGCCTGACTTG
>JAQUTN010000013.1 GCA_028694375.1 Bacteroidales bacterium | reverse complement strand
ACACCAAAATTCCGGATGTCTGCCGCCTGTTGCCGGGCATGAAAGCCCCCACCGTAACACCCCTGGCCGAAGAAGGCTGGTCTTCGGTTCATTCCGTGATCGAAGAAAAACGCTTCTGGGAAATCATCGGCAAACTCAAAGCCATCGGTGCCGAGGGTATTTTGGTGGTCCCCATAGAAAAAATGATTTTATAAACGGTCTTATGCAAATTATCAAGAATCCTCCCGAATCGGCCTGGCCTGAATTAATGCGACGTCCGACCGAAGAGAATGCCCTTCTGTTTGAGCAGGTGGCTGGCATACTGGCAGAAATAAAGCAAAAAGGCGATACTGCCGTAAAGGAGTTTTCGCTTAAATTTGACGGCTACGCGGCTGATTCATTAGAGATAAATGCCGAAGAAATAAGCTCAGGATGCAGAGAGGTCGATCCCAAACTGAAAGAAGCCATTCAGCAGGCTAAACGCAACATTGAGGCTTTTCATAAAGCGCAAATCCAGACTATGCCGGGGCTGGAAGTGCAGCCCGGTGTAAGCTGCTGGCAACGTTCAGTACCCATCGAAAAAGTAGGTTTATACGTTCCGGGTGGCACAGCTCCCTTGTTTTCGACCGTTCTGATGTTGGCTGTGCCTGCTCAATTGGCCGGCTGCCGCGAAATCGTGTTGTGTTCGCCTCCGGACAAAACGGGGAATATACACCCTGCCATCCTTTATACGGCCCATTTGTGCGGCATTAAGCGAATCTTCAAAATAGGCGGAGTACAAGCCATAGGGGCTATGGCCTACGGGACGGAAACAGTGCCCAAAGTGTATAAGATTTTTGGTCCGGGCAATCGTTACGTTACGGCAGCCAAGCAATTGGTCAGCCTCGAAGACGCAGCAATCGACATGCCGGCAGGTCCGTCCGAAGTATTAGTTATGGCCGACGAAACGGCAATACCTGCTTTTGTGGCCGCTGATTTGCTTTCGCAGGCTGAGCATGGCAGCGACAGCCAGGTAATTCTGCTGACGGCTTCTGCCGCTTTGGCCGAGGCCGTCCTGAAAGAGTGTCAAATTCAATGTACTGCTTTGCCCCGGGCTGATATTGCTATAAAGGCTTTGGAAAACAGTCGGATTATTCTGTTAAAAGACAGAGAAGAGATTTTACGTTTCAGCAACGCTTATGCCCCTGAACACTTGATTATTTCCATGAAGGATTACCGGGATCTGGCCGGGCGCGTGACTAACGCCGGATCTGTCTTTTTGGGCAACTACAGCCCCGAAAGTGCCGGCGATTACGCTTCGGGCACCAACCACACGCTTCCCACCAAGGCTTATGCCCGGGCGTACAGTGGTTTGAACCTGGATAGTTTCATGAAAAAAATCACTTTTCAGGAAATCAGCCGCGAAGGTTTACAGGCCTTAGGCCCGATCATTGAAATTATGGCCGAAAACGAAGAGCTCATGGCTCATAAACAAGCCGTGAGCATACGTCTTAAACAAGATTAATTCAAACAAGCTATGTCAACGCTCCCTTTAGAACAATTGCTTCGCAAGAACATAAAAGAACTTACTCCTTATTCCTGTGCCCGCGACGAGTTTCAGGGCCAGGCTTCGGTGTATCTCGATGCCAACGAAAATCCCTATAATGCCCCTTACAATCGCTATCCCGACCCTTTGCAGCGGGAACTGAAGCTTAAAATCGCAGCCATCAAGGGCTTGCGTCCCGGGCAAGTGTTTTTGGGCAACGGCAGCGACGAATCTATTGATGTTTTGTTCAGGGCTTTTTGCGAACCCCGTACAGACAATGTCGTGGCCATTGAACCCACTTACGGTATGTACCGGGTTGCCGCCGGCATCAACGACGTGGCTTATCGTACAGTATTGCTCGATGAGCAATTTCAAATGGATGCCGACAAACTATTGGCCGCCTGTGACGAAAGAACCAAGCTGATCTTTCTTTGTTCCCCAAACAATCCCACAGGCAACAGCCTGAACAGAGCCGAAGTACTGAAGCTGTTGAACAATTTCGAGGGGCTCCTGGTGCTGGACGAGGCCTACATCGATTTTGCTTCGGAGCCTTCATTGATGAACCGGCTGGATGAGTATCCGGGCCTGGTTGTTCTGCAGACTTTTTCCAAAGCCTGGGGCAGTGCTGCCATCCGTCTGGGTATGGCACTGGCTTCTGAGTCGATAGTGAAGGTCTTGAATAAGATTAAATACCCATACAATATCGGGCTGCCTACCCAGCAACAAGCCATGAAGATGTTGGAAGTTGCTCCTAAGGTGAAAGATTGGGTAGCGAGTATTCTGCAGGAACGTGACAGACTAAGCAAAGCCTTGTCTGAACTCCGTTTGGTCAAGCATATTTACCCTACGGATGCCAATTTTTTGCTGGTCAGGGTCAGTGACGCCAATCGTCTCTATACTGCTTTGACAGAACAGGGCATCATTGTGCGTAACCGGAATAATGTATCTTTGTGCCTGGGTTGTTTGCGAATAACAGTAGGTACAAGCGACGAGAACAATAGCCTGCTACAGGCTTTGAAGGCCATGGATTAAAGCTTCAGATACTGCCTTTGTATAAAAGGAAGCAAAAATCCGGCTTGGTTTTTTGCTTAACATCTTTGAAAAAACATGGCTAAAAAGCTCTGCCAAAAAGCAAGACTCTGACGGAAGGCGTAAAAAAGACAAATAATAAACTTGTGTAGTTCCCCAAATAGAATCCCCAATGAAAAAAAGAGCCCTATTTATCGACCGCGACGGAACATTGATCGAAGAACCCCAACCCAGCCTGCAGGTGGACAATCTGGAGCAGCTGGTGTTCTTGCCTAATGTGATCCGTAATTTGTATTTCATACAGCAGAAACTGGATTTTGAGTTCATTATGGTGTCCAATCAGGACGGCCTTGGAACTGCCGCTTATCCGACCGAAAATTTCGAAAGAGTGCAAAACAAGATGCTGCAAATTTTGCAAAACGAAGGCATCCGTTTTGATGCCATTCATATAGATCCCAGTCTGCCTGAACAAAATTCACCCGGCCGCAAACCTGGAACAGCTATGCTTACATCCTATATGGACGGGAGCTACGATATGAGCGCTTCTTTTGTAATAGGCGATCGTATCACAGATGTTCAACTGGCACATAATCTGGGTTGTAGGTGTATATTGTTAAATGAAGACTTAAAGCTCTCCGAATCCCGGGACTACGCTGCAGACTGTGCTCTTCAGACTAGGGATTGGGACAAAATCAGCGCCTTTCTTTTTGCCGGTGAACGCAAAGTTAGCCTGGAACGCAAGACCAAAGAAACCGATGTTAAGCTTGAGCTCGATTTGGACGGAAGCGGTAAAACAGAGATCGACACCGGTATCAAATTTTTTGATCATATGCTGGAACAAATCGGACGGCATTCGGGTTGTGATCTGAGCATAAAAGTCAGAGGAGATTTAGAGGTGGACGAACACCATACGGTAGAAGATACTGCTCTGGTTTTGGGCGAAGCCTTGCGTCAGGCTTTGGGCGACAAACGAGGAATGGAACGTTACGGTTATTGCTTGCCCATGGACGACAGTCTCTGTAGTCTGGCCCTCGATTTTGGAGGCCGGCCCTGGCTGGTTTGGGACGTAGACTTCCGCAGAGAGAGGCTGGGAGAGCTCCCGACTGAGTTGATTTTTCACTTCTTCAAATCCTTGAGCGATAATGCCAAAATGAACCTGAATATTAAGGCTTTAGGAGATAACGAACACCATAAGTCCGAAAGTATATTCAAGGCATTCGCACTGGCACTTAAAATGGCTGTACGCCGCGATATTTATCGTTACGATTTGCCCAGCACCAAAGGCCTGCTTTAAAATTAATGTACTATACTTTTGTGAAAAATCCTTATCTTTGATCTCAAATGATCAACAAATTCAGGATACAATGAAACCTACTTTTTTTACAATAGCTCTGCTGGCTCTTATTGCCGGTTCTTTGTTTGCCCAAACTACCAAGCCCGGACTGGCAGCCGGCGAAGCACAAGAGCAGCCTTCCAGGTTCCCCACAGAACTGGAGGTAAGTCTTTCTCCCCGGGATATTGTGTATGCCACAAAAGACACCACCGTGCTCAGGATGGACATATACCGACCCCAGGCTCAGACAGAAGCTTTACCCTGCCTGGTATTTCTGTATGGAGGCGGTTTCAGCTCCGGATCCAAAGACAGCAAAACTACCATGGAATTTTGTCATCAGATGACAGACAGGGGCTATGTGGTGATAGCCATCAATTACCGTCACGGCATGGCCGGTGTCAAAGACAAAGGATTCAAAATGGTTCGCAGCCTGGAAAGAGCCATAGGTATAGCAGTCGAAGATTTATATTCCGCTACTGCGTATTTGCTTAAAAATGCTCAGGCTATTGGTATAGATCCTTCCAAAATAATGATCAGCGGCTCCAGTGCAGGCGCTGTGACCGTTTTGCAGGCCGATTACGAACTGGCCAATCGTTTTGAACGGGCAAGCTTGTTACCAGATGATTTCAGTTACGCCGGTGTCATTGCTTTTGCAGGGGGAGTTTTCAGCCGCGAGGGCAGGCCCGATTACGAAAGGCAGCCTGCGCCCACTTTGTTTTTTCATGGCAAAGAAGATCGTATGGTCAAGTACAAATCCACTCGGTTTTTCAACATCGGATTCTTTGGCAGCCATGCCTTAACCAAGCGTTTCAAAAAGTTCGGTTTTCCTTATGTGACTTATCGTTTCGAGGATATGGGCCACGAAATGGCCGTGCTGCCCATGCAGCATCATTTAACTGAAATCAACAACTTTATAAGCTCTTGTGTGCTTGAAGGAAATCATTGCAGAATCGACAGCACCTTTGTCGACCATGGATTGCCCAGGGCCGATTACGGCAACTGGAACCTGAACCGTCTCTATAAGTAATACTCTATTCTACAGGACTTAGTGCGATGTAAAAGAGATTGCAGACGTCCTTTTTGGTGATTTCGTAAGAGCCTGCTTCCAGGTTATCTACCACAATAATTTTGTCGCTGTCTTCGTCGGTATAGTCGATGCCGTTCAGTTGCATACTGGCTACCTCATCCTCCTTGGGGCCGAATACCAGAGTCAGCTTCATACTGCTGCTCAGTACAAATTGAATGCTGGTGCTGCTTTCCATCTTGAGGCATTCGGTATAGGTGACTCCCAGATAGCTGACTGTTCCTTTGCTGCCGGAATAATTACCCGTAATCGTGAAGAAATCGTTGGAGGCCCCTGCCGAGCTGCTGAAAGTACAGATGATATCGCCCTCGCCCGGGTTTTCTCCGGGCTCTTCACCAGGCTCTTCTCCGGGATCTTCTCCGGGATCTTCTCCGGGGTCTTCACTGGGATCTTCTCCCGGATCCTCGCTGCTTTCCTGCCCGAAGATGCCCAACAGGCTGCTGCTGTAGGAGGCAATAGCCGCCTTAAGAGCTGCATCCACAGCGTACGAAGCATCGTCGGTGGTGTTGTTGAATGACCAGCCGAAGTCACCTCCGCCTATACGTCCGGCTCCCAGGGGGCCGCAGACGATTTCCGGAACCTCTTCGGCCGTGTGGGGGTTATAGGCGTACATGAGAGCAGTGTTGGTGTCGAAATTGTTGTAAGTATGACTACCAACCAAACTTTTGTAGCTGGTCGGTACGCTTTCTTCCCTGGCAGAGGCATGGTAGGCGTCAAAGCTAGTGGCAGACTCCGTGTGAGGGATGTATTGCAGGTTGGGTGTTTCGGCAAAGACGTTACCAAAACTTTTGATCATTCCTCCGTTTTCGCCCGAAAAAGTGCCGTCGCCGGTGGCATCGGTTCCCTGCAGCGAAATCATCATAGGCCGTTTGGTATTGCGAAAGTAATTGGCTTCGACAAACACACTCGATCCCATAGTGGCTCCTACGCCGTATTTGGCCACTCCGTCGTAGTAATTGTTGTAGACATGCACCGACATGACACGCACGCGGGGATGCCTCGAATCGGAATGGTCGAACCAGTTGTGGTGGTAACTGATCCAGTTTTCGCCCGACTCGTTGGTCATGCCGCAAAGCGAGGCCTTACCGGCATCCCAGAAATGATTGTAGGAAAAAGTGGCGTATTGGCAATTGTCTTTGAGGTCGAGCGAGCCGTCGCCCTTGTTTTGATCGGAATCGCTGCCGGGGCTGCCGTAAAAAATATCGCAATGATGCACCCAGACGTGTTGGCTGCTTTTGATGGAGATGCCGTCTTCCTCAAAATTCATCAGCCCCAGATTGCGGACTTCCATACTGCTGCCCCTGTACAAGGTAAGCCCCCAGCCATAGGCGGTGGCGTCGTTTCCGACACCTTCGAGCGTGACATTGAGGGCAGCCGTTCCGGCATCGCTTTTCAGTTGCAGGCCGTCCTGATCGCTCAAGAGCTGATCATCGTCAAAATCTTCACTGCGTATTGTTCCAATAAAACGTACCGCCCAGGGCGTGGCGTCTTGGCCTTTTTGTTTGCCCTGTAAAATCTTTCCTATACCGGTACGCAATTCGGTTTTCCCCTTGGAATCCACAATTACGTTATGTGTTATAGTGTTGCAATTGTCTTTTGTCACGTAAAACACCACAGCTCCGTCTTTGAGGCTGCCATCGTTTTTGTAAGCGCCGATACCTTCGTCCTTGCCTAAGTGAGCAAAGCCGCTGCGGTCGTGGGCGCTCACTTCTGTGGGGCCGGATTCGGCAGCGTAAGCTGTCATCTCTTTGCCTTCCCTGTCGAGGGGGATGATTTTGAAACGGTAGGTACCGGCTTTCAAGCCGAGGGCATCGGCTCTGCCATAGCTGCCGTAATTGCGGATCAATTCAGCGTCCAAAGGCAGGTAGCCGGCTTCCTCTTCCAGGGCCTGGCAATAAACCCGGTAGGAGTGGACTGAATCGAGAAGCTCCCAGCTGACAGAGGCCGCTTCGAGCCAAGCCTCGGTTTGGAGGATATGTATTGCGTTGGAATCGGCTTCCTGCACAAATTGAATGCCGGCAGCAGTGCCCGGGTAATACAGGCTGTCTCCCTGTTTAAAGTGTATGCTGAAATGGTTGTTGTCGCCAAAGGCTATGCTTTCTACTTCTTCCAGGCTGAATTGCTCCACACTTTCTTTGTTCAGATCGACACGCAGTTTGGTTTTTGCGTTTAATTCCGGCAAAATAAAGATGAGCAGAGCGAAAACAAGTATATTCTTCATTATGAATTAATTAGTGCTTGACAAAACGTATCAGGTCCTGGCCCGTTCTGAGCAAATAGACACCGGCCGGCAGGCCACTCAGGTCGATTTGTTCCGAGCTTGAACTGACTTTTTGTTTTTTGATCAGCCGGCCTTCGTTATCGTACAAAAGCAGGCTGTTTCCGACTTCGAGGTTTTCCAGTGGCAGGTAATCCTTTACAGGATTGCGGGCTAGTAAAACCCGGCTGTTTTGCAAAGAGGAAAGTCCGCTTTGGGCTGTAAATTCAACAGCCAGCAAGAGGCAGTGAGTAGCCAGGCTGTCTCCCTCGCCAAAATGCAGTATGGCGGTGTCGCCCCTGAAGCTGATGCGGCTGACTGCCTGCTCAAGTTCCTGGCCTTCGATGCGAACGATTCGTTCCGAAAAGGCTTTCATGCTGAACATGCTGAACAGGCTGAACAATGCCGCCAAAAATAGATTACAATGTTTCATCAGACAGGAATTATTGTTTTAAGTGACTTTTGCAATTCTCCAAAAGATAGCTTTCGGCCTCTACACTCCAAAGTCCCTGATTCTTTTCGCAGATCTCGGCCAGTTTGCGGAATACCGGATTACTTTCACCCAGGCGGGCAAAGTCGGTAATGGGCGTAAGAGGGAGGTCTATGTGATTGTATATAAGCTTTTTGCCTCCTGGAATGGAGGGTAAATTCAAGGTGGCCTCTATCACAGCATTCAAGCCTCCGATATGCGTAACCAGGCCTGCAGGATCAAGGCCACGGCTCATGAGCTGCAAAGCTTCGATCATATCGTCGGTATTGCCTCCGCTGGTACCTACCACATGGGTATACGCATAATGCACATTGTAAAAATTGAACATAGCGCTGAATTTGGGATCGGAGGGTCCGGCAAAAAAGTTCAGGCAGCCGTCAAAAGCCAGAATGGCATCGGCCTGTTCCACTACGGGACGTACGGGTGCGAAGACGAATACGTCGTTGTAGCCTTCGCCGCCGCTCAGTTCTTTCAGGCCGGCTACAGGATCGGCCAGACCGGCTGTATTCAGGTAGATAAGCCTGATGCCCCTGGAGGCTGCAAATTCGGGTGTATAAAGACTGGCGGCGCGGTCCAGCCTGGCCTGGTCTACATCGGTTACCACCAGTAGAGAGGGCCGGCGGTCGTCGCGGTGCAGCACGTAGTTGACAGCAGCGAGCCCCATAGGGCCAACGCCGGCCAGAATAGCCATTTTCCCTTGGTCCACAATTTCCATTTTATGAATATAAGAACCGGGAGTGGTGTGGTAATTGGCGTGCATGGCTCCGATGACGCAGCTCAGCGGCTCCGAAAGAGAAGCAGGATAAAAGCCTGCACCGGTATAGGGCAAAAGACAGTTTTGCTCCATGACCTCGTTGGGAATTATTACATAAGTGGCATCGCCTCCGATCTGGGCATACGAATAGCCAGGAGCACTCAAAATACCCACCGGGCCTTTTTCGAAATTCAGTGCCGGCTGGATGGAAAATTTATCTCCGGCCTTGAACTGGTCAGCCCATTTGCTGCCTACTTCGATCAGTTCTCCGGCAAATTCGTGGCCGATAATAATGGGATGTTTATCCACGTCATCCGGAATACGTTTATGATCGGAACCCTGTGTGGCAGCCTTGTATGAAGACATACACAAACTGTCGCACACTACTTTTGCCACTATTTCATCGTCTTTGATGGCCGGCAATTCAAAAGATTCCAGGCGGAGATCTTTCTTGCCGTACAGACGTACTGCTGTTGTTTTCATTCTTGTTTTGAGTAAAAAATTTAATACCTGCAAAGGTAGTAAAAATCCCCGTGCCCTCCTTAGCAGAAATAATATAAAAAAAGCCTTTTTAAAACCCTTGTTTTTATTTACATTTGCAAACCTTAGCGGGCGCTGCTCGGGTTGGTCTTTATCTGATTCAGACAGAGCATCTAAGCCCGCGGTTTTTTGGATTTAAACTTTCATTTTTATTCCTATGTCAGATAATAAAAGCATACGAACAGCCTTGGTTTCTGTTTATCACAAAGAAGGCCTGGACGATATTTTACACAAACTGCACCAGGAAGGTGTTGAATTTATCTCTACCGGAGGCACCCGGCAATTCATCGAATCGCTGGGTTATCCCTGCGAAAAGGTCGAAAGTCTCACCGGCTATCCTTCGGTGCTGGGGGGCAGAGTGAAAACCCTGCATCCCAAGATATTTGGAGGCATTCTCAACCGCCGTTCACTGGAAACCGACCAACAGGAATGCCAGGAATACGACATACCTGCCATCGACCTGGTGATAGTAGATTTGTATCCTTTTCAGGAAACAGTTAGCTCCGGGGCTGCCGCCGAAGACATCATCGAGAAAATTGATATTGGCGGAATTTCGCTCATCAGGGCTGCAGCCAAAAACTTCAACGATGTGGTTATTGTTGCCTCCAAAGCGCAATACCCGGCCTTGCTCGATATACTGAACGAGCAGGGAGCCACTACCTCGCTCGAGGACCGTCGCTGGTTTGCCCGCGAAGCCTTTGCTGTTTCGTCGGGTTACGACACAGCCATCTTTAACTGGTTCGACGGGGCCGAGGGCTCAGCCCTGAGAGTAGCCGTTGATCATTCCAAAGCCTTGCGCTACGGAGAGAATCCTCACCAACAGGCTGCTTTTTTCGGTGATTTTGATCAGCTTTTCGAGCAGCTCAATGGTAAGGAAATTTCTTACAACAACCTCCTGGATATTGACGCCGCCGTATCTATGGTGAACGATTTTGACGAAACCACTTTCGTAATTGTCAAACACAACAATGCCTGCGGCCTGGCTTCGCGTCCTGTGCTGGTGGATGCCTGGAATGCCGCTCTGTCGGCCGATCCGGTTTCGGCCTTTGGAGGCGTTTTTGCCACGAATGTGCCTATCGACAAGACCACAGCCGAAGAAATCAACAAGCTTTTCTTCGAAGTCCTGATCGCTCCCGATTACGATTTTGATGCACTGGAAATACTCACTCAAAAAAAGAACCGCATCCTTTTGATTCAGAAAGAGGCAGCCGGCAGCAAAAAACAATTCCGTTCTTTGTTCAACGGAGTGTTGGTGCAGGAGAGGGATACACATACCGAAAGTACGCAGGATCTGCGTTGCGTCACCGAAAAAGAGACCGATGACCTGCAAATCGAAGATCTGCTTTTTGCCAACAAAATTGTAAAGCACAACAAGAGTAATGCTATAGTGCTGGCCAAAAACAAACAGCTTTGCGCCGCCGGCGTGGGTCAGACCTCCCGTGTGGATGCCTTAAAGCAGGCCATCGACAAAGCCCGGAGCTTCGGCATGGAGCTGCAAGGGGCCGTAATGGCTTCCGATGCTTTTTTCCCCTTCCCCGATTGTGTGGAAATCGCTCAGGAAGCAGGCATTACAGCTGTGATTCAGCCCGGAGGATCCATCAACGACAAATTATCCATAGAATATTGCAATAACCATGATCTGGCCATGTACACCACAGGATACAGACATTTTAAACATTAAACACCGTTATGGGAATCTTTTCTTTTACTCAAAAGATAGCCATAGATTTGGGCACTGCCAACACCATTATCATGTGCAACGACAAAATCGTGGTCGATGAACCCAGTGTGGTTGCGTTGGATCGTAAAACCGACAAGATGCTGGCCGTAGGTGAAAAAGCCCGGCTGATGCACGAGAAAACGCACGAAAACATCCGTACTATTCGTCCTCTGCGCGATGGCGTTATTGCCGATTTTTATGCCGCCGAGCAAATGATACGTGGTCTGATTAAGATCGCTTTGCCCCGTGGCAACGGTTTCTTTTCTTCTTTGCGTATGGTGGTATGCATTCCTTCGGGCTCGACCGAAGTGGAATTGCGTGCCGTACGCGATTCGGCCGAACACGTAGGCGGACGCGAAGTCTATATGATTTACGAACCCATGGCTGCCGCCATAGGCATAGGCATTGATGTGGAAGTCCCCGAGGGCAACATGATCGTGGATATAGGCGGTGGTACTACCGAAATTGCGGTGATTTCATTGGGTGGCATAGTTGCCAACAAATCCATACGTATAGCCGGTGACGATTTTACTACCGACATTCAGGAATACATGCGTCGCCAGCACAACCTGCGTATAGGGGAGCGTACGGCGGAACGCATCAAAATCAATGTAGGTTCTGCTTTGACAGAATTGGAAAATCCTCCGGAAGACTTTTTGGTACACGGTCCCAATCAAATGACAGCCCTGCCCATGGAAGTCCCTGTATCCTATGTAGAGATTGCCCATTGCCTCGAGAAGTCGGTTTCCAAGGTGGAGACCGCCGTATTGAATGCTTTGGAGCAAACTCCCCCCGAACTTTACGCCGACATCGTGCATCACGGCATTTATCTGACGGGTGGAGGATCTTTGCTCAGAGGCTTAGCCAAACGCCTGAGCGACAAAATTAATATTCCCTTCATTGTGCCCGAAGATCCTTTGCATGCGGTAGCCAGAGGCACCAGCGTGGCTTTGAAGAATGTGGATAAATTCAATTTCCTGATGCGTTAATGCGACAACTGATACAATTTCTCGCCCGGTACAGTAACTTTTTTCTGTTTCTGTTCCTGGAAATCTTGTCGCTGATACTCTTGTTTCGGTTTAACGATTATCAGCAAGGGGTTTTATTCAGCTCAGCCAATAGTATCAACGGGAAATTATATACTTATCGTGAAGCAGTAAGCGGATTTTTTTCTTTACGCGAAAACAACGCGGAATTATTGCGCCTGAACAGCGAAATGGAGCTCAGGATAGCCCGTCTCGAAGAGAATCTCAGGAAGGCGGAGCTGACAGAACAAGCCCTAAAAGAGGCAGGCCGTTACGAATACATTCAGGCCAGGGTTATCAAAAACAGCGTTTCGCAACTGCGAAACTATATAACTCTTGACGTGGGCAGACTGGACGGAGTAGCCGAAGGCATGGGGGTTTGCAGCCATCAGGGTATAGTAGGGGTGGTCAGTGTTTGTTCCGATCATTATTCGGTCGTCATTCCGGTACTGAATCCTGAAATCAGTTTCAGCTGCCTTATTGCCGGCAGTAATAGTATTGGTTCACTCAACTGGAAAGGGGGAGATACCCGTTATGCCTGGCTGGAGGAATTGCCCGACTATGCTTTTTGGGCGATAGGAGATACGGTTGTAAGCAGCGGTTTTTCGGATGCTTTTCCCCGCGGAATTCCTGTTGGTGTGATACACAGCATCGAAAAGAAAAGCAACAGCAGTTTTCATCGTTCCCGTGTCAGGTTGTTTACCCGTTTTGAGTCTCTGGCAGATGTCAGGGTAATCTCGCATTTCTTACGTGACGAAAGACTGGAATTGGGAAAGGAGCTCGAACAATGATACGTATATTTCTCAAACACAGCCTTTTGTTTGTACTGCTGTTTTTATTGCAAGTCGTAGTCCTCCAGCAACTTTATTTCTGGTATGTGGTGCCCCTCTTGTATGTTTATATTCTTATCCGCTGGCCGGCAACGCTTTCGACAGGCTGGGTGCTAACACTGGGCTTTTTGCTCGGCCTGCTGGTGGATATCAGTGCCGATACTCCGGGCATGCACGCTGCAGCCACTACTTTTGTAGCTTTTTTACGTCCGGCTATACTCAAGGGTATTTTATCGAAAGAAGAAATAGAGACAGTAGAACCCAGAGAAAGAAGCATGGGTTTTCTTCCCTTTTGGAAATACGTTATCAGTATAGTGTTGCTGCATCACACTGCACTTTATCTTATGGAATCTTTTTCCTTTTTTGATCCCTTGCTGCTGCTGGTTAAAATAATCGGAAGCGCCTTGCTGAGCCTCTTGCTGATTTTCTTAATCGAACGTTTCTAACACTAAGACCCGACGCTGCCATGCGAACATCTACCACCGATTTCGAAAACAGGGGCAGAATTCTTATTCTGATCATCGTGGGCGTGATGCTGGCATTTATAGTCCGGCTGGCTTTTTTGCAATTATTTTCCGAAGAATACGACAAATACGCCGACAGCAATGCCCAATTTAAAAAAATCATCTACCCCGAACGAGGAGTGATATACGACAGAAAAGGGAAACTGATGGTCTATAACCAGGCCTTTTACGATATAATGGTTACTCCGCGTGAAATGCAAGGCCTGGATACGCTGGAATTTTGTTCTACCCTCAAGATAGATCGCGCCTACTTTGAGAAAAGAATGAGAGATATTCGTAACCGTAGATTCAATCCCGGGTATTCCTCGTACACGCCTCAACTTTTTATGTCGCAGTTGTCGGTCGAGGCCTATGGACCTTTGCAGGAAAAACTCTATCGTTTTCCCGGCTTTTCGATTACCAACCGTAGTCTGAGGCGTTATTCCCGTCCCATAGCCGCGCATGCCCTGGGGTATGTGGCCGAGGTAGACCGCAAAGACATCGAAAACGATGCCTATTATACGCAGGGAGACTACAGCGGCCGTTCCGGTATCGAGAAAATGTACGAAAAGATCTTACGTGGCGAAAAGGGAGTGGAGGTAATGCTCAGAGATGTACACGGCCGCGTAAAAGGAAGTTACAACGAGGGTAGGCGAGATATAGATCCTGTGCCCGGCAAGGATCTCAGTTTGTCGCTCGATATGGACCTGCAGGAGTACGGTGAAAAGTTGATGGAAAACAAAAGGGGAGCCATCGTCGCTATTGAACCCAAAACGGGAGAAATATTGGCATATATTTCTGCACCTTCCTACGATCCTTCATTATTGGTAGGAAGTTTTCGGATGCAGCATTATATGGACCTGGAATCATCTCCTCACAAGATTTTTCTTAACCGCCCCATACAATCTTTTTATCCACCCGGTTCCACCTTTAAACCCGCGCAGGGTCTTGTTTTGCTGCAGGAGAATGTCATTACCCCCTCTACCCAATTTGCCTGTCAAGGGGGCTATTTTTTCGCGGGACAGAAACTGGGTTGCCACAACCATCGTTCGCCCCTGAATCTGCCTGAAGCGGTTTCGGCTTCGTGCAATGCTTATTTTGCGGCAGCTTACAGGGAACTGATAGATCATCCTCAATATTCTTCGGTGCAGGTAGCTTACGAACACTGGCGCAAATTGATCTGTTCCATGGGTTTCGGCAGCCGTTTAGGGGTAGACCTGCCCTATGAACAATCGGGCTGGATACCCAACACAGATTATTACAACGGAATTTACGGTCAAAGAGGCTGGAAAGGAGCCACGATTATATCCAATGCCATAGGCCAGGGAGAGATTCTGGCCACCCCGCTGCAAATGGCCAATTATTGCGCTATGATATGTAACAAAGGCTGGTATATTACGCCACATATTGTACGGGAGGTTCATGGACAGGGCGTCGACAGCAGCCTGATTAAAAAGCAGGTTTCCGGCATAGATCCTGTGCATTTTGAAGCTATCATCGAAGGGATGCGCGGTGCCGTAACCAGTCCTATGGGAACCTCCAAAGGGGTAGCTATTCCGGGCATTGAAGTCTGCGGCAAAACAGGCACAGCCGAAAATCCGGGTGTGGACCATTCTATTTTTATGTGTTTTGCACCTAAGGACGATCCGCAGATCTGTATGTTGGTCTTTATCGAAAACGGAGGTTTCGGAGCTACCTGGGCAGTGCCCATGGCCAGCCTGATGCTGGAAAAATATTTAAAGGGAAGTGTCGCTCCCGAACGTAAATGGATGGAAAACAGATTGTTGAACGCAAACCTTATGAACGTTGAACCAAAAGAATAATCCCATAAGCCTCTGGAAAGCAGTAGATATTCAAAGCTTGTTTATTTACCTGCTTTTGATCACTGTAGGTTGGCTCACCATTTACAGTGCCAGCTATAATTACGATAGTGCTGATATATATAGTTTTAGCAGCAGCTCAGGCAAACAGCTTATCTGGATTGCCGTTTCGCTGGTGGTGGGGCTCTCGTTGCTTATCATAGACGCCAGGCTTTATTATTATATGTCTTACCATAGTTACATTTTTCTTTTGTTTTTGTTGGTGCTCACTATCCTGATTGCACCCGAAATAAAAGGATCCCGTTCCTGGCTGGTGTTTGGACCCCTTAGTATTCAGCCGGCGGAATTTGCGAAATTTACGACGGCTTTGGCACTTTCGCGTTTTTTGGCCGATTATGGCTTTAATACCAAAAGTCCCAAGCGGATAGTGTCGTTGTTCGCTCTCATGCTTATTCCGATGGGCTTGATCTTTTTACAAAAAGAAACCGGTACAGCTCTGGTGTTTCTGGCCTTCCTGCTGGTCTTTTATCGCGAAGGCATGTCGGGTGTATTGCTTTTTATCGGGGTCTGTTTTCTGAGTTATTTTGTTTTGGGGCTCCGATTTGGGGAGCAAACATTGTGGGAACATACTTCGCTGGGTAATTTTTCGGTTTTACTACTGATTGCTCTGGTCATTTCCGGTTTGTTTTATCGTTACCACACCAAAGACAACAAAACCTGGCTGATTATTTTGTTGGGCAACCTTTTGCCTGTTTTTGCAGCCTTAGTCTGGAATCGTTTCACTAAATGGGGATTTGATATAGCTGTACTCCAGTTGGTACTCTTGTCTTTGTCTGTTGTTTACGCCTTGTTTCAGACTCTGCGCCGTAATTCCCGGATTCCGGCAATGATTGCTTTGTTCACCGTACTCTCGGCTTCTTTTCTGTATGGCATCGACTATACTTTCGACCGTCTGCTGCAGCCTCATCAACAAACACGTATCCTGGTATTGCTGGGGACCATGGACGATCCTTCGGGAGTGGGCTACAACGTCAATCAGGCCAAAATATCCATAGGCTCGGGCGGTTTTTTGGGTAAGGGTTATTTGAACGGAACCCAGACTAAATTGAAATACGTACCTGAACAGGATACCGATTTCATCTTTTGTACCATAGGCGAGGAATTCGGATTTGCCGGTTCAGCCTTGCTTTTGATCGTATATACCTATCTGTTGGTCAGGTTGATTTTTATGGCAAACCGACAGCGCTTTGTTTTTGCGCGGATTTACGGGTATTGTGTAGTTAGTCTTTTCTTTGTGCATCTGCTGGTCAATGTTGGTATGGTGATTGGTGTGATGCCTGTTATAGGTATACCCCTGCCTTTTTTGAGCTACGGCGGTTCTTCTTTGCTGGGATTTACGATTCTCTTGTTTATTTTCCTGCGCCTGGATGCCGACAACAAGAGACGGCATTAAACAGATTACTCTGTCCTGAGGCAAATGCCTATGTTCCGTATTCCTGTCAGCACTTCGTCCTGCATGGCGTGGCTGAGCTCGATTCTGAAAGAATTTACCACCGGCAGCTTCTTTGTAAATATTTCTTGGGTATATAGTGATCCCCAACCTGAGCCTGCCCATTTTCCATTTTCTTTGATTAAGCTGACGTCAATATACTCGTAGTAACTGGTGTCCGGTAAAAAGATAGCAGCATTCAGGCAAAGATTAGTATAGGGATAGCTGTTGTCGTTGCGCAGGTAAATATTGATTACCAGATTCTCAGGCTGGCCCTGACTAAAGTCAAGACTGTCTTCGAAACACAAAACCTCGGCTCTGTTCCATTGTGCAAGAGCCTGGAATTCGTGATAGAGGTTGTGCTCCCGACAGGCGCTGAACATCAGAATAAGCGCTGACATAATCGGAAGGACTTTGCTGATAGAGCCAGGCTTCATTTCGGGTCCGGGTTATTTTGATTCCTGCTGTGGTCGTTATTGCGGTTGCGGTTGCTGTTGTCCCGGTTGTTGTTGTCGTTTTGCCTGCCCCGGTTGCGCGAACGATTCTTCCGGTTCTTGTCGGTTCTGTTGTCGGCTTCTCTGCTTGTGTTGTTGTCTTGATTGTTGCGGAAATCCTTGCGCTTTTTGTTCTCTTTGTTTCTTTTTTTGTCAAAGCGCTGCAGATCGCTGCTGAGGACATCTCCAAATTCGTTCCGGCTTTTCTCTTCGGGTTGTTCCGATAAAGCGTCCACCCGGATGCCCTTTTTGTTCAGGGCAATAATCTGGAGAGCTCTTTCAACAGGAATGTTGACGACGTTGGCCATAGAATCTTTGGCGGTGGAATAGCAGACCAGACGCTTAAACAAGTCGGTTTTGATCTGATAGTAGCTGGCGTCTTTGGTTTCGAGCACGATGTCTTTGGCCGGGAAACCCTTTTGAGCTTCTACGTACATATCTGTTTCGTAATTGAGGCAGCATTTCAGTTTGCCGCATTGTCCGGCCAGTTTTTGAGGATTCAGGCTCAGGTCCTGGTAACGGGCAGCACTGGTCGAAACGGAAACAAAGTTGGTCATCCAGGCCGAGCAGCACATTTCCCGGCCGCAGGGGCCAATACCGCCTATGCGTCCGGCTTCCTGACGGGCTCCGATCTGTTTCATTTCGATACGCACATGAAAAGTATCGGCCAATACTCGTATCAGCTGCCTGAAGTCCACCCGGTCGTCGGCTATGTAATAAAAAATGGCTTTGTTCCCATCGCCCTGGTACTCAACATCGCCAATTTTCATGTTGAGTTTGAGCTCTTCGGCAATTTTGCGCGCACGCAGCATGGTGTCGTGTTCACGGGCCTTGGATTCGGCGTATTTATCGAGGTCTACGGGGCGGGCTTTACGGTAAATCCGGCGGACTTCCTGCTGTTCGTAGCGGTAATTGACTTTTTTCATTTGCTTTAGCACCAGGTAACCCGTAAGGGTGACCTCTCCGATATCGTGTCCGGGCGAGGATTCCACCGCTACCAAATCGCCCCTTTGCAGGGGAATTTTGTTGCTGTTCAGGTAGTAGCCTTTGCGGGTATTCTTGAATTGCACCTCGACGTAATCCGTCGAAGCCTGGGCTTCGGGTAAATCGCAGAGCCAGTCGAAGGTGTTCAGTTTTTTTATTTTGGCACAACCGCAAGCCCTGGTACTCATCAGGAAGCCGTTGTTTTGTAATTTATAGGTCATATAAAGCTGGTTTGAATCGCAAAAGTAATTTTTTTTAGCTTCAGGCGCAATTATTTAAACAAGAGGATGGCTTGCAAGGCTATATCGAAAAACACCATTTTGGCCTGTACGTTTTGTTCGATATGGCGTTCGGCCAGGGCAAAGAGATCCATAAAAGCCTGTACATTGCCCTGGTTGATGTAGGGGAAAAACTTAGAAGAGAAGTCCAGCTCGCGAGGATTGAGGTAGCTTAGTTTCTCTTCGCGGGTGTTTAGAATAAAATTCTCCCTGATCATACGCTGGGCAAAACTCAGGTAACGTTTCTGGCGTTCCCTGCCGATTTTGGCCATCTCCTCCGACCATAGTTTCAGGTCTTGCAGGCTTTTTTGTTTTTCGGGCAGTTTGGAGGAGGGGAAATGGGCAATGGTATAAGCTCCCCGCATACTGCGTATAAATTGCTCCAGGCAATAAGAGTCCTCCTCGTCCGATTCCAGCAAGCTGAGCGCTTCCAGCCAGCTACCTGCGGCCAGACGCACCAGCGATGTGAGTGTCGCGGCATCCATGGCTTTGTGCTGTTGCAGAGCTGCTGCCATATCGGCATCGGCTATACGAGGTACCTGAATGTGCTGAGCCCTGGAATAGATGGTTTCCAGATTTTTTTCGCTGTTCTCCGAAACCAGAAGAAAAACGGTATTTCCCTGTGGCTCCTCGAGTATTTTGAGCAATTTGTTGGCGCAGGAAACATGCATTTTCTCGGGCAACCAAATCAGCATTACTTTGTACTCGGCCTCGATGCTCTTGAAACTGAGTTTGCGCAAAATTTCGGAACTTTCTTCGGCATAGATCATACCCTGGGCATTGCCGGCTCCGATATGCTCCAGCCAGCTGTTGTAACTAAAGTAAGGTTTGCTTGCTGCCGTTTCTCTCCATTGAGGCAGAAAATCGTCGCAGATCCATTTTTTCTTGCTGTCGGGTTTGTAAATGGGAAAAACAAAATGCAAATCGGGATGAATCAGTTTGTTGAATTTGCGGCAGGAAGCGCATTGCCCGCAGGCATCACCCGCCTGACGGTCGGTGCAACACAGGTAACGGGCCAGGGCCAGGGCCAAAGCCAGTTTGCCTCTGCCGGGCTTGCCCGACAACATCAGGGCGTGGGGCATACGGCCTTCGTCCACCATGTCGAGTAAGCGCTTCTTGACGGCCTGCTGGCCTATGATATCTCTAAAATACATCCTGAGTGTGTGTTGTGTCTGAATTGGCCAATAATGGTTGTAATTGCTGCATTATTTCCAATTTGACCAGTTCGAAACTGTCTTTGTATTCGGGTTTCAATGGGGTAGAGGGGGGCGATTCCATTTTGAGCGGATCGATGGGGCTGCCGTTCCTGTACACTCTGAAATCCAAATGAGGGCCGGTCGAGAGCCCGGTGGAACCCACGTAGCCCAATAAATCTCCCTGAGAAACTTTTTGCCCCACTGTCAGGCCTTTGGCAAAACCTCTCAGGTGCATATAGCTGCTGGTATAGCTGCTGTTGTGTTTGACGCTGACGTAATTGCCGCCGCCGCCTCCGGACTGATAGGCTTTTTTTATGACGGTGCCGGCCCCGATGCTGTATACGGGAGTGCCTGCGGGCGCCGCGTAATCCACTCCGTGATGCGGCCTGCGGATTCTAAGCACCGGATGCATTCTGCTGTGGCTGTAGCGGGAGCTGATACGGGAATAGCGCAAGGGAGCCTTCAGGAAGGCTTTGCGCAGGTTAACGCCCCGGTCGTCGAAAAAATCCCTGTATCCGTCCTGCACAAAGGGAATGGCGTAATAATCGCGGCCGGCATGAGTAAAGACCGCTCCATGAATCTTGCCTATGCCTACCGACACGCTGTCGTCGACAAATTGTTCCTCGTAGAGCACCCGGTAGCTGTCGCCGGCCTGGATGCCGAAGAAATCGAGCTGCCAGGCGTAAATGTCCGAAAGAGCCAGGGCCAGGTTGATGTTGTAGCCCCGGTTTTTCATGCTCATCCACAGGGAATGATAAATTTCACCTTCGGCCAGTTGGGTTTTGGTGCTGATTTCTTTTTGTGCGCGATATACTTGCAGGCTGTCGGCAAAATCGAAGACCACAAAATCGGTCGTATTTTCCTGATATATAAAATACTTAAGACTATTGATACTGTCTTTGCTGTTTAAACTAAGGTAGGGCTTGCCTGCCTGCAGATGCCTGACGTTGAATACCGGTTTTGCTCTTTTGGCGCATTCATCAATAGTTAAGGGGCTGATTCCCATATTGCCCAGTAGCAGCGAAAGGCTGCCTCCGCGGGGAACTTTGCCATGCTGCATGTGGAGGGTGTCTGTACGGATGCCCAGAAAATAGCGGGCCGGATCTTCGGGGGGCAGCTCTTGTTCTGTTGCTTGTTGTGTGTCCTTCGGCTTTTTGTCTGCCTTGTTGTTATGACGGCAGGCACTTGCTGCCAATAGCAACATAAGCATAAGAATCAGAGGGCTCAAAAGCCGGAAAACTTGTTTCATCGGGTACATCCTTGTTTTAAAATGGACAAATTTACAAGAATTTTGTGGGAAATCCCCATCCCGGCTCTGCCAATTTTACTAAGCAGGCAGCTTGTTTTAAATTTGTTGCTTGTAGGGGGTATAATTTGAAAAAATATGTCCTGAAACAGGTTTTTTTACAGAAAAATACTATCTTTGTGCTCAAATTTAAGTATTACTTTAAAAAATAGAACAAACATGATCAAAGTAGGTATTAACGGTTTTGGCCGTATCGGCCGTTTGGTTTTCCGCGCCGCTCAGGAAAGGAACGACGTGCAGATAGTGGCTGTGAACGATCCTTTTATGGATCTGGACTATGTCATCTATATGTTGAAATACGATACTGTACACGGACGTTTCCAGGGTACAGCCGAGAACAAAGATGGTAAATTGGTGGTTAACGGTAAGGAAGTGGCTTTCTTCGCCGAAAAGAATCCGGCTGAAATTCCCTGGGGAACGGTAGGTGCTGATTACGTGGTTGAATCAACCGGTGTGTTTACCAAGCTTGATGGTGCTTCTGAGCACTTGAAGGGTGGTGCCAAAAAGGTGGTTATTTCTGCTCCTTCGGCCGATGCTCCTATGTTTGTTTGCGGTGTTAACCTGGACAAATATTCCAATGATATGAACGTAGTGTCCAATGCTTCTTGTACTACTAACTGTCTGGCTCCTTTGGCTAAGGTTATTCACGATAACTTTGGTATCGAAGAGGGGCTGATGACTACTGTTCATGCTGCTACCAATACGCAGAAGACGGTGGATGCTCCTTCTAAAAAGGACTGGAGGGGTGGCCGTTCTATTCTGAACAATATTATTCCTTCGTCTACTGGTGCTGCCAAGGCTGTTGGTAAGGTTATTCCTGATTTGAATGGTAAATTGACGGGTATGGCTTTCCGTGTTCCTACTTCTGATGTTTCGGTGGTTGATTTGACTGTTCGTCTTAAGAAGGCTGCTTCTTACGAGGAGATCAAGGCTGCTGTTAAGAAGGCTGCTCAGACTTATCTGAAGGGTATTATGGATTATACCGAAGAAGATGTTGTTTCGACTGACTTTATTCACGATGCGCATACTTCGATTTTTGATGCTAAGGCTGGTATTGCTTTGAACGATAATTTTGTTAAGCTGGTTAGCTGGTACGACAATGAATGGGGTTATTCCAACAAGACCTTGGATTTGATTGCTCATATGGATAGCGTGAAATAATTCGCTGAACTATTTTATACTGACAAAGAAAAAGGGGCCGTTGCTGTTGCGACGGCTTTTTTTTTGCTTCCTCCGGGGCGCTTCCTTCGCTATGCTGCCTGTTTTGTTTTGGAGCTTCCCCTGGGGCGCTTCCTTGTGCGAAACCGCCTGTTTTGTTTTGGAGCTTCCCCTGGGGCGCTTCCTTGCGCGAAACCGCCTGCCACTCAGCCTCCCGATATCCCCGGCTGGTCAGCGCTGGACGCCGGCGTTGCCTGTTTGTCTCGTTCGAGCCTTCACAGGCAAATTTTGCCGGCCTCTGCGCGCTTCGGGCGCCGTGTCTATATATCGGCTTCGGGCAGGCAGTTTCGCTACAGTACGCTTGCGGGATTACAATTTACACACACGTCACTACCAGAGGCTTTGAACAAATATAAAATCCCCTGGACAGATTGAATTTGTAAAGAATATTTGAAGAAAAAGGTTTAAATACAAATAATGTGTATTTTTGTTAGTCTTTTACTAAGCCAAAATAAGCTATTTACAAAATTTGCTTGTAACAGACTATTGCAGCCACTTTTTGGGTAAGCATGGGCCTGGGAATAAAGCTGAAATAAACCCAATAGGTTTGTTTTAGTGTTAGCGCCAATGCTAAAAGAAAGACGACAAAACAACAAAACAACACAATAACTAATTACGGATAAGCACTGTCACGTTTTAAATTAATAAATTTGATTTCGAAAATTATTGAATGGCAAAAAAGAGAAAAATTAAAATTATGGTTGCCTCAACTGTGTATCAAAACCGCGACTTGCTCTTGCAAATCTGCGGTATCTTGAATACCTATGGCTACCACGTTATCAATTCTGAATACGGAACGCTTCATCCACCATTAGGAATGAACAACACAGATGCTTGCATTGCTGCTGTGGCTGAATGTGATATTTTCTTTGGCATAATCAATCCGATGTACAGCACTGGAATTACACACTTAGAATTTCAAAGAGCTATTGCTATTGACAAACCTAGAAGATTTATTGCTCACAGTTTTGTAACCTTCTCAAGAAAACTGCTTTCTCAATATATGTATGCTGATGCAGCCAAAACTCAACGCAACAATTTTGAAATTCAATCCACTTCTGTAATGGATAGTGTAAAAGTGATTGATATGTATAACGATGCAGTTCAAATAAATTTAGCATATGAAGAACGGAAATATCATTGGGTACAGGAGTTTTTTAGACCCGATGAAGCATTAAGACACGTTGAAACTTTATTCTGTGACATTAAGCGTGTAGAAAGTGAATTAGCTAATTTAAATAATCCAGTACAATGAAAACAGAACAACTCATAAAAGACCTGTTAAAGCAGGATGAAAGCAGACAGCTTGAGTTTAAAGAAGTTGTTCGTAAAGATGCTATTGGAAAAACTATTTGTGGTTTTTTAAATAACGAAGGCGGTCAGTTGCTCATTGGCATTGCCGACAATAAGGAAATTAAAGGTATTAAAGACGCAGATAAATGGCAATTTGAAATTGAACAATACCTGATTAAAGAGCTAGTGCCCGAAGCCCCCGTAATGGTTTCAGTTGAAGATTATGGCGACAAACAATTGCTTCTAATCAAAGTTTGGAAAGGTTCAAAACAACCGTACATTTTTAACGGCAGCATTTATTACCGCAGAAATGATAAAACAATTCAGGCATCATCAAAAGAAATTTCTGAGCTAATCCATAAAAGGCAGGAAACAGAAATTCATTGGGAACGGCAAGCAGCATTAGGCGTAGAGTTGGAAGATTTGGATTTAGAAGAAATCAAAAAAACAATGAATGTGGCTTTGTCTGACAATAAGATGAAAGACATTAAGAAAGAACCACTTGAATTTCTGTCCTACTATGGACTTTTTCAAAATGGAAATTTCACAAATGCCGCTGTAGTTCTTTTTGCTAAAAAGCCTTCACGGTTTATTCCACAATCAAGAGTTCGTGTGGCATTTCTTGACCACGGTAAAACAGGCGATGCTTTTAAAGATGACCAATTGCTAGAAGGTAATTTGTTTAAGAATATAGAGGCCATTCAACAGTTCTTTGAAAAGCATTTATCGTTTAGCCGAAAATTTGAAAACAATAATTGGAAACGAACAGATGATTATGTTTTTCCAATGGCTGCTTTACGAGAAGGAGTTATGAATGCTTTAGTGCATAGAGAATATGGTTTAGTTTCAAGTGCTTTATCAATTATTATTTATAACGACAAACTAGAAATTACAAATAGTGGTAAATCTCCTTTCAAACAAAGCGAATTAAAAAAGAACCATTTGTCAATGCCATATAATCCTGATATAGCACATATAGTTTTTCTAAGAGGTTATATTGAAAAGATAGGTAGAGGAACTTTAAAGATTATAGAAGCTTGTAAACAAGCTGGTATTAAAGCACCAGTATGGGAAATAGGAGAACAAACTGTTAAGTTAACTTTCTTCAGTGATGTTAAACTTGGTGGTGCAGTTGAAGGTGCTACTAAAGTAGCAAGTAAAGGAACAAATGAGGGAGCTATTGAGGGAGCTATTGAGGGAGCTATTGAAGGAGTAACTAAAGGAGTTAAAGATAAACTAGCTATTCTATTAAGTGCTATTGCAGCTAATGAAGGAAATAGAGTTCCTGAATATAAAGAAGCTACTGGTTTACCTGATAGTAGTATGGAAAGATATATTAAGCAACTTAAAGATGGTGGTCTAATAGAATTTAAAGGAGAAGCAGCTCATACAGGAGGTTATTATTTAACAAAGAAAATGAAATCAAAATTGAAATAGCGTTAAAGTAAAGAAGCACAGGTGGTAACATATTGTACTCCCCACTTGTCAGACCACTGGGCCTCGTTTTTAAGTTTAGTTCGTTGTCTTTGTAATACTGACAAAGAAAAGGGGCCGTTGCTTGTTGCGACGGCTTTTTTTTGGAGCTTCCCTTATAGCGCTTCCTTCGCTATACCGCCTGTTTTTTTTGGAGCTTTCCCTGGGGCGCTTCCTTGCGCGAAACTGCCTGCCGCTCAGCCTCTCGATATCCCCGGCTGGTCAGCGCTGGACGCCGGCGTTGCCTGTTTGTCTCGTTCGAGCCTTCACAGGCAAATTTTGCCGGCCTCTGCGCGCTTCGGGCGCCGTGTCTATATATCGGCTTCGGGCAGGCAGTTTCGCTACAGTACGCTTGCGGGATTACAATTTACACACACGTCACTACCAGAGGCTTTGAACAAATATAAAATCCCCTGGACAGATTGAATTTGTAAAGAATATTTGAAGAAAAAGGTTTAAATACAAATAATGTGTATTTTTGTTAGTCTTTTACTAAGCCAAAATAAGCTATTTACAAAATTTGCTTGTAACAGACTATTGCAGCCACTTTTTGGGTAAGCATGGGCCTGGGAATAAAGCTGAAATAAACCCAATAGGTTTATTTTAGTGTTAGCGCAAATTAAAACAAAAAAAAGCACAGCAATGAGCGAATCTCAAATAGAGATATACCAAATAGAAGAAGGAAAGACAGAAATAGCTGTAAGGCTTGACAATGATACGGTCTGGCTGTCTCAAAAACAAATGTCAGAGTTATTTGATAAAGATTCAGATACGATAGGTCTTCATATCAGGAATATTTTCAAGTCTGGCGAATTGGAAGAATCATCAACTACCGAGGAATCCTCGGTAGTTCAAAAAGAGGGAACGAGGCAGGTCCGAAGGAAAGTTAAGCAATATAACCTGGATATGATTATATCCGTTGGCTATCGTGTAAATTCCAAACGTGGTATTCAGTTTCGAATATGGTCAAGCAAAATACTCAAAGATTATCTAATAAAAGGTTATTCATTAAATGCCAAACGTCTTAAGCAGGAGAACCTGCAATTAAAGGAACTCCATAAATCAGTAAAAATGCTGGATAATATTCTAACCAACAGGGAATTGTCCAGCGATGAGAGTTCTGGGTTATTAAAGATAATCTCGGATTATGCCTATGCGTTGGATATATTGGACAGCTATGATTATCAAACACTGAAAATTGAGGCTGTCAGTGAAAAAGAGGTCTATCGGATTACGTATGAGGAGGCGATGAATCAGATTCTAATGGTAAAGAAGGCTTACGGAAACAGTGATCTTTTTGGGCGTGAGAAGGATGAATCGTTTAGAAGTTCCATAGCGGTTGTTTACCAGCAATTTAATGGTTTGGATTTATATCCGAGCATCGAGGAGAAGGCGGCGAATTTACTGTATTTTGTTACGAAAAACCATTCATTCGTTGATGGGAATAAACGTATAGCGGCTTTTCTGTTTTTATATTTCATGTCAAAGAATGGAGTGTTAACGGATGCTGTCGGTAATAAACGAATAGCCGATAACACGTTGGTTGCTTTGACGTTGATGATAGCGGTCAGTAAACCAGAAGAGAAAGATACGATGATAAAGGTGATTGTAAGTTTGATCAATAAGAAAAATTAACTTGCGCAATACCACCTAAACCACAGTCGCTTGCCTTGCAGCTTCGCCGCTAAGGCAACGGCCACGGTTTAGCTATCCGTTAGGTAAATTTGAAATAAAAAAAGATCCCAAAAGGATGGCAAAGATAACAGTAAAAAATACCGATCTATCGATCGTTAAAATCAACGAAGCCGATTATATTTCGTTGACCGATATTGCCAAGTATAAAACGAATGATACAAGTGCAGTAATCGGGAACTGGATGCGCAATAGGAATACGATTGAATATCTGGGCATTTGGGAGACATTGTACAATCCGGACTTTAAACCCCTCGAATTCGAGGGGTTTAGAAAAGAGGCTGGCTTGAATGCCTTTACGCTATCTCCCCTGAAATGGATATCGAGCACGAATGCAATTGGAATCATTGTAAAATCGGGCAGATATGGAGGCTCCTACGCCCATAAAGATATAGCGTTTAAATTTGCGAGCTGGATATCGGTTGAGTTTGAACTGTATGTAGTTAAAGAGTTTCAG
>JAQUTN010000129.1 GCA_028694375.1 Bacteroidales bacterium | reverse complement strand
GGCAGGCCACGAGTAAGCGATATTCACTGGTTGAACAAAGATGAATTATTAAAACCATTGTTGTTGACTATGGAAAAAACTTCCTCTCATCCCCTTTCGCAGGCTATGGTCGATTTTCTGGAAGGCAATGGCGGAGTGAAACTCAGCCGGGTCGAACATTACCCCGGTTTGGGTCTAAGCGCAGTGTTCAACAAGGTTCATTATTATGTGGGCAGCCTTGATCTGCTTCATCAGCACGACATAGTACCCGAGCCGGAGCTGGAAAAACTGGCGGACAGCTGGAGCAGTCAGGCCAAAAGCCTGGTGTGGTTTGCGGGCAATGGCAGAGTATTGGCTCTGGCAGCTTTGGCAGACAAATTGAAAGAAGGCTCCCTTGCAGCCATTCATCAGCTGCAGCAAAACGGAATCGAAGTATATATGCTGACGGGCGACAACCAGGCCACAGCCGCGGCCGTCGCCTCTGCCTGCGGCATCAGCAAGTACCGCTCTAAGCTCTTGCCAAAGGACAAAGCAGACATCATCAAACAACTGCAGTACGAGGGCAAAAATGTCGCCATGGCGGGTGACGGCATCAACGACAGCACAGCCCTGGCTACGGCCGATTTAAGTATTGCCATGGGCAAAGGCAGCGACATCGCCATGGAGGTAGCCGATATGACCATCATCTCTTCGGATCTGAACAAACTGCCCCTGGCCTTGAAACTCTCTTCTAAAACGCTCAGCACCATACATCAGAATTTGTTCTGGGCCTTCATCTACAACCTGATCGGTATTCCCCTGGCTGCCGGCTTGCTTTATCCTCTGGCCGGCATTATGTTGAATCCGATGATTGCCGCCGCTGCCATGGGGCTGAGCAGCATCAGCGTGGTGCTCAATAGTTTGCGTTTGAGGTGGAAGTAAGGAGTTTTAACGACAACGTAAACTATTTCAGATAAGAATCGAAATAAATCAAATGGCAGGTATACCCGCCGGGGTTCTTTTGCAAATAATCCTGGTGGTATTCTTCGGCTTTGTAAAACTTCGTTAAGGGCTCAAGGGTCGTAACTACAGGAGCTTTCCAACGCCCGGAAGCATTCACGATTTCGATGAAACGAGCGGCTTCCTGTTTTTCTTCTTCGTTGCCGTAAAAAATAGCCGAACGATACGAACTGCCGATGTCGTTCCCCTGGCGGTTCAAGGTGGTGGGATTGTGCATACGAAAGAAAAAATCCAATAATTGCCTGTAGGAAGTCAACCTGGGATCGTATTCAATTTCAACGGCTTCGGCATGGCCTTCGTGATTTTGGTAGGTAGGATTCTCAATCCGCCCCCCGGTATAACCTACGGTAGTGTTCAACACCCCCGGCTGTTTGCGGATCAATTCTTCCATGCCCCAGAAACAACCGCCGGCCAATACGATTTTTTTACTTCCGGTGTTTGCTGTTTTCGGAGTAGTTTGCAGAGAATGAGCTTCTTGGTTTGATGCTAGTGACATAAATTCTGGTTTTAATCTTGGTTCTGGTTTTGATTTTAGGGATTTTACTGGTAATCTTGTAATTTCAGGTTGCTTTTTTAGTTCGACTGTTTGTGAAAAACAGAGTACTTGTTCCTTGAAATCATTCTGCATGGCCCAAACCACTCCGCTTGTGAGTAGTAGCAAAAATACAATCAAAAATATTCTGTTATTACACATTTCTGACCATTATTAAATACCGGATAATAAAATAGCACTCAAAAATAGAGTCTTAAAATTCAGTTCAAATATAACTTATTTTCTTTAAGATCAAAAAGCTAACTAGTCTTTGAAGAGCTGTTTTCAACAGACTCTCTCTCCGCAGCCGCCTTTCGGTTTTTTGTTGAAGCTAGCACATGAATCAAAAACAGCAGACTTCCGGTAAGACTTACAACGGCGGCCAAAAAGATGGCAGAGTGATAAGAATGTGATAAATCGTACAACAGCCCCCCGCTCAAAGGTCCTGCAATCCCGGCAATGGAATAACCCAAAAGCACATAGGGATAAACAAGTCCCAGATTGTTCACTCCAAAAACCTGAGCCGTTTCTTTGGCAAAAAGCACAAAATTGCCCCCAAACCCGAAACCTATGAGCGTTGAAATAATTAAATAGGAACTATCCGACAATTGGAAAACATTCAAAGAAATAATGGACAAGGATTGAAACAGCAAAGCCAAAAAGATACTCAGACCTGCTCCGAGGTAATCGCTGAGTAAACCCCAAATCAATCTGCCCAAAAAATTGGCAAAGGCAAAGATGGCCACCCCCAGAATGAGTATATGTTCAGAAATGTCGTACTGTCCACCAATTATTTTTAAACTTCCGATGATAAGCAAACCTGCAAAGGTTCCCAGAAAGACCCCTGCAAAAAGTTTTTTGAAAATTCCGGCAGCCATAAATTGCCTTAGTTTGGCAGGTGCTTCCATCTTAGTTGGATCGTTTTGAACGGTATAAATCAGATTCGAAAAAGCCAGAATCACTATACCATAAGAAATCCCGATAATCTTCAACAATTCCAGCACATTGTAGCCCTGCCTGAGGATTATTTCGGAAAATTCCGACATTAGGACCGCTCCCAAACCAAAACCGGCGGCGGCAATGCCTGTGATTAGTCCCTTTTTGCCGGGAAACCACATAACAGGCGTGGTAAGAGCCAGCCAATAACCAAAACCGGTGCCCACTCCCGACAAAAGGCCTATGCCGGTAAACAAGAGCAGAAAATTACCATGAGAAGCGCCGGCCAATAAATAGCCCAATAAGAACAAAATACCGCAGACATATCCAATATACTTCTTGTTTATTTTACTTCCAATTTTTGCAACAAATATCATTGTAACGGGGAGTATAGCAATAAGCACTCCAAATATGATCTGAGATTGAATGGCAGAGAGTTGGTAATCTTCCATCAATGATGAGGCAATTATACTCCAGGAATATATGCCGCCAATGCAAAGCATAATTACAAAAGAGGCCACTACGGTCAGGTATTTTTTCATTGCTCTATGTCGTCTGTCAGGTTTTGCATATTCCACTTTCTTTCATGCTTTTCATCCAAGTTCAAAGCTTGTTATTCCAAATACTTTATTCATTTCCATTTTTGGAGCTTTGCCGAAATACATTCTTGCGCATTCGTAGATATAGCTCATGTTGTACATTTCGACAAGCGCGATTGCCTCTTTATTAATCTCCGGAATATCAATATATAAAGGCTCAGCTCCTACCGAATTTAAACAGGCCTTGTACAATTCTTCTGCAATAGTTAAATTATCGGCAAACAGCGGGCATATTTTATAACCCTTATAAACTTTTCGTACAATAGCGTAACCTTTAAGTTGCCCTTGTTCTGTGTATTTAAAAGTTTTATTGTCCGGCATCTTTAACCAGGGATGTAAAAATTGCGGCCGCGAAAATCCAAAACATTGCTTATCGTATTCCAAAACAGATTGAATATCCTTATCGCTGATCGAAGAAACATGTTTGACAGGTAAAAAGGTCTCAGCCATTTTTTCATAGCGAATATCTCTAAAGGCAATGTCAAATCCGCCTTTTTCATAAAAGGCTTGCATGGCGACAACCCCATCCATTCCGATAGAGGCCCCTTTGTTTAATCTCGAAATCAATGTATCTCGCCTTTGATACCAAAGTTTGCGACCAATGCCCAGAGATCTGTATTCGGGTTTTACAATAAAAAAACCCATAAATCCGAATTCATTGGCATAAGAAACAATCGAACCACCGGCAATCAAATCCCCCTCTTTGTAATATCCATAATACCCATCCGGATCGGTTGCCCAGTACACATCGGCATCATGGGGGCCTGGATTCCATCCCTCTTCTCTGGCCCATTTCACCAATTCCTTTAAACCATCGAAATTTAATTTCAGAAAAAACATTTTACTTAGTTGATCCATATTGAAATTTATCATTTTGGAATTATTCAAAATTTCTCACATTACATTGGTTTCAAATTACTATTAAGCCTGTTTATACTCTTTTCCAGTCGGGCTTTTCGGGTATTTTCAGATTTGGCATCAAAATAAAATGCAGTATAGCTACGCTTAACAGATTGCGGCATTGCCAGTAAATTGGTATATGCAGGTTCGAAGGACTGAATCATTTCCATAAACTTTTGAATTTGTTCTTCGTCCACAAGGATACGTTTTGCATTATCCCACGAACCGTCTTTCCTGGCTCGTTCGATGGCTTCAAAACCCTGAGGGGTCATGAAGCCTTTTTCTATAAGAGCTTGTGCTGTTTTTTTGTTTTTGTCAGACCAATTACTTTTGGGTAGACGTCGTGCAAAATATTTCTTATAAGTATCCTGGTCCAAAGATTTGATTTGCCCGTCAATCCAACCGTGACACAACGCCTCCTCCAAAGCTTCAGCGGCAGTGAGTGTCTTAACTTTCCCTTTTTTACTAAAGAGCAACCAAACTCCATCGCTCTTTGTCCCGTTCTTCCCAAGCCATTCCCTAAAAGCTTTTTTATTGCTGAATGTCAATATCTTATCAAGATCGTTAAACTGTGGAATCATAGCAAAGACACATATAAAGTTTTATTGACACCCAAGTCGATAGATAACGACTTGATACCCTTTCCAGGGAGAAACTTAGCAAAAATAGACATTTATTACACATTTCTGCCCATTATTAAACTACTGATTAAATCATTTCAGTCTTAATAAAAGAACCTAAAAAATCTATTCAAATAAATTTATCTTCTTTAAGATCAAAAAGCTAAGCTGTCTTTGAGGGGCTGTTTTTATCAGACCCTCTCCCATTAACCATCTTTTTGCTTTTTGTAGAAGCAATTATACTCCAGGCATATATGCTGCCGATGCAAAGCATTATTTGTAACCAGTAAATAGAAATACAGCGATATCAGGAAAATACAGAGTATTAAGCCGGCAGAACTGATTTTCCCATCATATCCTGTCAAAATACTAATAACTTAAATAGGGACTTATATCAAAAGATATTCCACCTTTTCCGTAGGTCAACAATTTATTATTATACATTTTACAGGTTTTTTGATCGCTTCTTATTTTAAATATTGTTTCGGATATATCATTGATTTTACATACTTTCAGCGCATGATTTTGATAATAGAGCAAACTCATACTTGCTGGATCAATATTACATATCGTGGCACCTTCTGCTGATATATCAAGTGTCTGGATCAGATTGAAACCTGGAATCTGGCGAATTTCTATAGCTGAATCTACTCTGAGCAGAAGTTTGTCGGATTGAGTAGGAACAAATATGGCAGCTTGATAATCCCTGGTGTCTGTATACAATAAAGTTGTTGTCGTGTCAATAATCTCAAATAATTCCATTCCATTTTCTGATGAAGCACAGAAATACTTACCATCATACGATACGGTAACGTATTCGGGAATATCGTATATGGTTTTATAAGTGAATGGAAAATCAGTTATTTTCTCACCGGTCAGTGTATTAAAAATAGTACAAACTGTACTGTCTTTTTGTACGACAAAAAACCTGTCATCGCTTGTTAAAGATGCCAAACGAGTATGAATACT
>JAQUTN010000128.1 GCA_028694375.1 Bacteroidales bacterium | reverse complement strand
AGCGTTTAGCACCATGGGCAGACAATTATCCAAACCGGCGCGCTATCTGAACAAACTGGATCAAATGGATCAGAGCCTGAATAAAAGTCTGGTTTATTTATCCAGTCTCGAAAATGTAAATCCCTGATAAATTATAAAAAACAAACAAACATGAAAAAGAGTCTTACCTTATCCCTTCTCCTGCTGAGCTTTATAACGATTGATTCTTTTGCTCAGAATTTGTACGGCGGCTCTGCCATTTTGTACAAAGAGGCAAACTTGGAAGAAGCAAACTTAGAGGAAGCCGGGGGCAATCAATCTGCAATTATGTTCCAGGACCAAACAGGCAATCAGGTGCTCGATGTTTCTCCCGATCCGGAAAGCGGTGGCCTATCAATAAGCGTCGCGGGATATCAATTGGTGTTATCGGGCAAAAATGACAAGTCCAATTCTGATATCGCCGGGGAAGTAAAAACACCCAAAACACGCGTAAAAATTAAGAGACCCAGATACAAAGGGCATCTCAGTACTCTGGAAATGGGTTTTAACGAACTGACTATGCTCGATTATTCAGCTTACCCTGCCAATGAACAAGGTTTTATGGAACTAAACAACGGACGCTCCATGCAGGTGGCTCTCAATCTTTTTAAGGTGGCTGGTGCCCTGAATCGGGCTCAGACCCTGGGAGTTTCGAGCAGCCTGGGTATAGTGTGGAACGACTATGTGTTTATGAACGATATCACTCTCGAGCGACGTGACGGCATGGTTCACCCCGTAGATATTGCCAGTACTTACAAAAAGACCAAACTCAATACTTTTGCGCTAAGAATTCCTTTGCTTCTTGATCTGAATTTTGGAAAAAAATTCTTTTTGTCGGCAGGTTTTTACGGCGATTTAGTGCTGGGTTCTCACACCAAAATTAAATTTCCCAAAGAAAAAGTCCGCAATCCATATATAAATGTATTTCAGGCCGGTGGAACAGTTCGGGGAGGATACGGTAATTTTTATGTCTATGGCAATTATTCGGCAACAAATTTATTTAAAGGGGGTAAAGGCCCAGGTGCACAACCAATTACTATAGGTTTGGGATTAGGATTATAAAAATATGCCTTATGAAAAAGTATGTTATCATTTTGCTGTTGATGTTGCCATTGGCGCTCACGGCACAACAAAAAAGCTTTAAACTGTTGTTTGAGAAATATTCCGGCAGGGAAGGTTACACCACTGTAGGTCTTTCGGCCGACATGCTGAGAATGGTTTATTCCTTTTCGGGCGAAGACAGTGATCCAGAAATGACTAAATTGCTCAACGACATCAAGGGTATATCCATAGTGGTTTCCGACAGGATGAATGACGAGTTTATCGACGATCTCGAAAAAATGATCGACAAGTATACCGGATTAAAAACGGTAACCTCCATCAACGAAAGTGGTCAGGTGACCCGGATATTTATTGTCGAGAAAGATAATATTACCACGGAATTTCTGATGGTCTCGTACGGCAAGCAAAGTAACGTTGTAATCAATATTGTAGGTAATGTCGACGTAAAACAAATTTCCAGACTTTCCGATTTCAATATAGAAGGTATGGATCAATTGGAAGACACAAACGATAAAAACGAGAAATAGATATCTCTTTTTGTTTAACAATCATTTTCAGGCGGAGCCCGGTTGTGATAACCGGGCTCCGTTATTTATTCTGACTTTGAGCGCTTTTGTTTTTTAAGCGCCTGATTCAAAATCCATTCGATTTGCCCGTTGATGCTTCGAAAATCGTCTGCAGCCCATTTTTCAAGCTCTTTGAGCATCTTTTCGTCAATTCGGAGTACAAAGGCTTTTTTTTGCGGCATAATGATTGGATGTATGTTTTCTGAGTGGAACAACAAAGCTTCTCCCGTTCAGAAAATGTATAATACAGCTTAATACAAAGTGCCGGTGTTAATGACCGGGCTCGCTGCTTCGTCGGCACAAAGTACCACCATAAGGTTGCTTACCATGGTGGCTTTCTTTTCGTCGTCGAGTTCCACTACTTTCTTTTCGCTTAGTTTATTCAGGGCCAGTTCGACCATGGAAACAGCTCCTTCAACGATTTTTTCGCGGGCGGCAATAATGGCATCAGCCTGTTGGCGCCTCAACATCACACTGGCAATTTCCGAAGCGTAGGCCAGGTAATTGATGCGAGCTTCAACTACGCGAATACCTGCAATAGAGAGGCGTTCGCCAAGTTCTTCTTCGAGTTTTTCGTTGATTTCCTCACCGCCCGAACGCAAGGTCAGTCTTTCATCCTTGTCTTCGATGTGATCATAGGCATACAAACCGGCAATTTTTCGCAGAGCGGCATCGCTTTGTACGCGTACAAATTCTTCGTAGCCTTTCAGTCCAATCTCTGTGGTTGGTGTTTGTCCTTTAGCAGCTACTTGTTGCACTTCTGATTCAATTTCGAAACAGGCCTTGTAGGTGTCTGCAATTTTCCAGACCAGGACCAGTCCGATCATCACCGGATTGCCGTTTTTGTCGTTTACCTTAATGGGCTCAACATCCAGGTTGCGGGCACGGAGCGAAAGCTTCCTTTTACCGTAAAAAGGATTTACCCAAAAAAATCCGTTCTTTTTGATGGTGCCCGAATACACACCAAAAAAGGTCAAAACGGCCGATTTGTTGGGTTGTACAATCATAAAACCAATCAAGTGCAATATCCACAGCAGGGACATAATACTGACAAACAACATTACGTAACCTTCGGCTACGTCATTATTAACCATGTTCGAAGTTAGAATAATGGTTAATACAAGAAGCACGATGTTTAAGGCCAGATTAAAAAAACCACTGGCGCCACTTTTGTTTTTGATGAATTCTTTTGATTCCATAATGATATCATTTTGATATTAAAGTTGGCGCAAATATAACTAATTTTTTAGAATGTGCAATCCGTTAAGGATATTTAAGAATAAAAATATTTTCAATGTGCTGTTTAAAATCAAAAACCTTGCTTATATTCGCCATCGTATGAAAGCGAATTTTCTTCTTTTTGATGCCTTCTCGCAGCAATGCCTGGAAACACGACACCGTTATCGCGCGGTGATGTTCAGTCCCACCCGGGCTTGAGCCCTTCAGGGCAGTTCCGGCCTTTTTGATGCCTTGCAATTCGCAATGCAAAGTTTTCGCTTTTTAATTTCTATAGATTTTACAATTTAAACTATGGCAAGCATTCCAAGCACGCAGGAAGTTCGCGATTTTGTGTACGAACTATACCAAAAATGCGAAGCAGAACTCAGTCCCGCCGAGCGCCGGGAACAGCAAAAATACGCCACCATGGTACAACGTCCCGGTGACAAACATTTCTTGTCGGCCATGTTGGACGAAACTTCTCAAATCAGGGACAGGCGAAAATTAGCCAAACGCATCAAAGTCCTGATTAAGCGACACGGCATTCCGGCCTTTTTTTCTCCTTTCGACCGTTTGTTATTCCGGATATATTTATTGCTGGGAGTCTACTTCGATTTTATTGCCATTCCAATTATTAAAAGGCGTTTGCGCAAGGATACGGCTACAGTGATTATTCCGGAAGAACGTCCGGCGCTGAGTCGTCATTTGGCAAATCGTTACCGGCAAAAGATTGGCCAGAATGTCAATTTACTGGGCGAGGTGGTTTTGGGCGACAAGGAAGCCGATCATCGCTACCGGCATTATCTGGAAGCTCTGGAAGCCCCTGATATTAATTACATTTCTATCAAGATTTCAGGCATATATGCCCAAACGCAGGGATTAAATTACGAAGAGAGTTTTCCTGAACTCCTGGCCAGGATTACTAGCCTTTATCAAAAAGCCATCGATTTTCCTTACGTCGATGAACAGGGACAAAAACGCCCCAAGTTCATTAATCTGGATATGGAAGAATACAAAGACGCCCGTTTTACTTTGCGTTTGTTTATCGAAGCTCTGAGTAAACCCGAATTTAAAGATTATCAGGCAGGCATAGTGGTACAGGCTTATTTGCCTGATGCCTGGGATTTTCAAACCGAATTGCTTGATTTTGCCAAACGCAGGCTGCGGGAGGGAGGTGCTCCCATTACTATGCGTTTGGTCAAAGGCGCCAACCTCGAAATGGAAAAAGTTATATCTTCGCTCAGGAGCTGGCCCAATCCCATCTTGGGCAGTAAAGTCGAAGTCGATGCCAATTACCTTAAGCTGCTCGACAGAGCCCTGGAGCCCGAAAATGCCCGGGCCGTACATCTAGGGCTGGCCTCACACAATCTGTATACTATCGCTTATGCCGCATTGTTGGCCCGGAAAATGAATACATCGCAATACCTGGTCTTCGAGATGCTCGAAGGTATGGCCAATCATTTATGGCGGGTACAGCTAAAACTGGGCAACAGAGTGGTGCTTTATACGCCGGTGGTAAAAGAGGAACATTTCCTGAACGCAGTCTCTTACCTGGTACGCCGGCTGGACGAAAATACCGGTCCCGATAATTTCCTTTCTTATTCCTTCGACCTGAAACCGGGCAGTGCCGCCTGGAAATTTCTGGATCAGCAATTTGAGCAGGCCTATGCGTCTAAGAACAGTATCGGAACCAAAGCGCACAGGCAGCAAGACCGCCGTAAGCCCTATACAGCCATAGAAGTTGCAACGGCAGCAGAGTTAACTGCAGCAGAGTCAAAAGCAGCGGTTACAACGACAGCAACAACAAGAGCAGCTACAACAGCGAAAACAGCAACAGAGCAATTTATCAATGAGCCCGATACCGATTTCGACCTGAGAGCCAATCAACTGTGGGCCAAAGATCTGGCTGCCCGCTGGAAAAAACCTGCCGACCACCAGCCCGAAATTATTCCGCTGCAAATCGGCGATAAAAGCATAGTCCAGGATCAACGTCACAAGTATCACGATCGCTGCCAGGCCGAAGCTCCGGTCGTTTACGAGATGTGCCATGCCAATGCGGAACAAGTACGGGAAGTATTGGCTATTGCAGAAGCAGATCCTCAGCTCTGGCGCAAAACCAGTCTGGAGGAGCGTCACAAAGTTCTGCATGCGGCGGCCGACAAGCTGGCTGCCCTGAGGGGTGAACTTATCGGCTGCATGGCTGTCGTAACGGGGAAATGTTTTACCGAAGCCGATGTGGAAGTTTCCGAAGCGGTGGATTACGCCCGCTATTACAGCATCAGCATGAAAACATTTGCCGGGCTTGAGAACCTGGAAATTGCGCCCAAGGGAACGGTGTTGGTTATTTCGCCCTGGAATTTTCCCTGTGCCATTCCGGTGGGTGGGATAGTGGCTGCTTTGGCCGGAGGAAATACCTGTATACTGAAACCGGCTACGGCTGCTGCTCCGGTAGCCTGGCTATTGGCCCGGGCTTTTTGGGAGGCCGGCCTGCCCAAATCGGCCCTGCAGGTTTTGATTACAGACCGCGAGGCCCTGGGCGTGCTGACTACGGCTCCGGAAGTAAAACACATCATCTTGACCGGTGGCACCGATACGGCCAGGCTCATTGCCCGTGGAAATCCGGCTACCCCGCTTTCGGCCGAAACCGGAGGCAAGAACGCCATTATTCTGACAGCTGCGGGCGACAGAGATCATGCGATCAAGAGCGTTGTCCGTTCGGCT
>JAQUTN010000127.1 GCA_028694375.1 Bacteroidales bacterium | reverse complement strand
AGAATATGAAAATCGCCAAAAGGACCTGAAATGCTAACCTTGTCGCCGGGTTTGCGCGAAAAGATATACGAAGAACAAATACCCGGATTCACATTCATCCAAGCGCCTTTTTGTCTGTCGAACGGTGGTGTGGCAATACGTATATTCAGCATGATGATGTTGCCTTCGGCGGGGTGATTGGCCATGGAATAAGCCCGGTAGGTAGGTTCAGGATTGGACATATGCAGGCCCCAGAGCTTGAATTTGTCCCATTCGGACTTGAATCTGTCGTCTACATCCATATCTTTGAAATCGACTTCCAGTTTGGGAACGTCGATCTGAATGTAGCTGCCGGATTTAAATTTAAGCTGTTCGCCTTCGGGCAATTTAACCACAAATTCCTTGATAAAGGAAGCCACGTTGTGGTTGGAAACCACCTCGCATTCCCATTTCTTGATGCCCAGGATTTCTTCGGGAATCTGAATTTTAAGGTTGTCCTTGACTTTGACCTGACAAGCCAGCCTCCAATTGTCCTGCTGTTGTTTTCGACTGAAAAAACCTGTTTCTGTGGGTAAAATGCTGCCACCACCCTCAAGCACCCGGCATTTGCACATACCGCAACTGCCGCCACCGCCACAGGCCGAAGGCAGAAATATCTGATTATTGCCCAAAGTCGACAACAAACTGTTGCCCATTTCGGTCTTGAGAACTTTTTCGCCCTCGTTGATATTGATTTCTACTTCGCCCGAAGGAGTCAGTTTGTTTTTTATGTAAAGCAACAGTGCCACCAGCAAGAGAGTAACCAGCAAGAACAAGGCAATACTGAGTAACAATGTCAAGGTATTCAATGCTAACAAAATCATCTATAAATCCTCCTAAAATTTAATCCCCATAAATCCCATAAACGCAATCCCCATCAAGCCGGTGATGATAAAAGTAATTCCCAGTCCGCGCAGTGGCTTGGGCACTTTGGAATAGCTCATGTGTTCACGTATGGCGGCTATGCCGACTATTGCCAACAGCCAACCGATGCCGGAACCAAGTCCGAAAACAGTAGCCTGACCTATATTATCGAAACTGCGTTGTTGCATAAAAAGGGAACCACCCAGGATGGCGCAATTCACAGCAATCAAAGGCAAAAAGATACCCAGCTGGGAATAAAGCGCCGGCGTGAATTTTTCAACCACCATTTCAACAATCTGCACCATAGATGCAATGATGGCTATAAATAAAATAAAGCTCAAAAAGCTGAGATCCGTGCCTGCCAGTTCAGGACTGAGCCAGCTTAAGGCTCCTGCTTTCAATACATAGGTATCAAGCAGATAATTGATAGGCAAAGTAACGACCAGGACAAAGGTAACGGCTATACCAAGGCCAACGGAAGTTTTGACCGTTTTGGATACTGCCAGATAAGAACACATGCCCAGGAAATAGGCGAAAATCATATTGTCGACAAAAATCGACTTGATAAAAATATTGAATGTTTCCATATTCTTCTGTTTGAAAGGCTACTCCTTCAAGCTTATTATTCTTGTAAATCCTTATCTATACTGCGGTGTACCCAGATAATGCAACCCACTACTATTAAGGCCATGGGAGGTAAAATCATCAAACCGTTGTTCATATAACCCCCTTCGTAAAAAGACGAAGGAATAATGGCATAACCCATCAGAGAACCGGAACCCAGGAATTCACGGACAATGGCTACTATCAGCAAAATAGCGGTATAACCCAAACCATTGCCTATGCCATCGAGGAAGGAATCAAAAGGGGTGTTGCCCAAAGCAAAAGCTTCCAGGCGTCCCATCAAAATACAGTTGGTAATGATCAGGCCAATAAAAACCGACAATTGCCCCCAAACATCGTAAGCAAAAGCCTTCAGCACTTGTTCAACAATGATTACCAGAGCGGCAACCACCACCAATTGTACAATAATACGTATGCGATTGGGAATGGTATTACGCAGCAACGAAATGATGACGTTAGAAAAAGCCAGAACCACTGTTACCGAAATACCCATCACCAAAGCAGGTTTCACCTGAGCTGTTACTGCCAGAGCTGAGCAAATACCCAGCATCAGCACCACCACAGGATTGTTTTTGCTGAGGGGATCAACTAAAATTTGTTTTTTTGATGTACTCATAGATTATTCCTCCTTGTTCTCTGCTTCAACTTGTTCAAAAAATGCCTTGTAGGCTCCCAGACAAGCCAGTAACATATCTTCGACTCCTTTGCTGGTGATGGTTCCCCCGGAAATGGCATCTACTGCATCCTGACTGTCCGATTTTTGACCGGACTTAAGCACAGCAATGGAACGAAAATCGCCGTCTTTGTACAAAACTTTGCCCGAAAAGGGTGCCTGAAAGGGCTCGGTAGTTATCTCTGCTCCCAATCCGGGCGTTTCTCCTGAGTGAGAAAACGAAACGGCAAAAATGGTGTTTCTGTCGCTTTCCAAAGAAATATAACCCCAGATCGGACCCCAAAGGCCTGCCCCGTATACTGGCAGAATGTAGAGAGTTTTTCCTTCTAACTGTGCTTCATATACCGGAAGCTGGCGTTCTTCCAAAGGCTTGATAACTTCTTTGGATATTTCGACGCTAAAAGCGGATTCGGGCGATTTGTTAACCACCTGGCCGGCGCTGTTCAGTATGTAAGCTGATTTTATATTTTGTTCAAATAGATTTTCAGCATTGTTTTTATCAGCCTCCACTTTTATGGAACGCAATATCTGCGTCATTTTGTCAATCTCGCTGTTTTTATTATGCTTTTCCTTGAGCAGGCCGTTGGTCAGGGCCAGTGCGGCGGCGACCAGAATAACCATCACCGAAGCATAAATAAATGTATAGGTATTGCTGTTTTTATTCATAGTCCTAAGTGTTATTGAGCGATGCGAGCCCTTTTGAGCCGTTTTTTAATGTTGTTTTGCACCACTACGTAGTCGATGATTTTGGCAAAAATATTCATAAACAAAATCGCCAGCATCATACCTTCGGGATAAGCCGGATTCAACACACGATAGAGGATGGCAAGCAATCCAATAAGGAAACCATAAATCCATTTACCTTTTTCGGTACGGGCCGCAGTGACAGGGTCGGTGGCCATAAATACGGCACCGAAAGCGAAACCGCCAAGGCACCAATGTTCCAAAAAAGTCACTTCCATATAGGGATTTACAGCAAAAATATTAAGCAGTATGGCCATAAAAGCACCTCCGGCAAAAACCGAAAGAATAATTTTCCAACTGGCAATACCCGTGTAAATCAATAGAATTCCGCCTAACAGGATAGCCAGTGTGGAGGTTTCTCCTATGGATCCCGGAATCAGGCCCAGAAACATATCCCACCAGCTCAGCGGTTCGCCGGTGATGCCTGTCAGAGTCAGAGTGTCCCCACCGGCAATAGCTGCCTGTCCAAGAGGTGTCGCCCCGGAATAGACATCAACTGCCACCTGCTCCTGTCCAAATCCGAAATAATCTTTAAGACTAACCCATACGGAGTCGCCCGACATCTTGCTGGGATAGGCAAAAAACAAAAAGGCTCTGGCCATTAAGGCTACATTAAAGATATTATAGCCGGTACCCCCAAATATCTCTTTGACAAAGATCACGGCAAAAGCCGTTGCCAGGGCTACCATCCACAGAGGCGTATTGATGGGTACGACCAGGGGAATCAACATACCGGTCACTAAAAATCCTTCGTGAATTTCTTCGCCTTTGAACTGGGCTGTGGTAAACTCTATTCCCAATCCTACTACATAAGAAACCACCACATAAGGCAAGACGGCCAGTACTCCCCAGAAAAAGGCTTGGAAAAAGCCGGCATCCTGACCTATAGCCAAATAATGTTGATAACCGGTGTTGAACATCCCGAACAATAAAGCAGGAACAAGTGCAATAACCACGACAAACATGGCTCGTTTGGAATCGATGCTGTCGTGAATATGGGTTCCCGATTTAGAAGTATGATTGGGGACAAACAAAAAAGTCTCGAAACCGTCAAAAACCGAGTGAAACATCGATAATTTTCCACCTTTCTCAAAGGTGGGCTTGATCTTGTCAAGTAACTTTCGCAAAGCTTTCAAAGTATGGTGTTTTTTTGTAATGACTATTCTTCTCCGTTTTCGGCTTTTAATAAATCCAAAGCAGCACGGACCTGTTTTTGAACTTCCACTTTGGAAGTACAGACGTATTCGCACAAAGCAAAATCTTCGGGAGCAACTTCGTAAATACCCAATTCCTCCATTTTTTCAAAATCGCGGGTAATACAGGCACGGACCAGTTTCTCGGGCAAAATATCCATGGGAAACACTTTTTCGTATTCGCCGGACATTATCAGAGCTCTTTCTCCGCCCAGTATTCTGGTATCGGCCTCGAATTGTGTCCGTGGGCAGATTTTTTGTATCAATCCGCTAAAATAAGTCCTGCTCATACTGAACTGAGTCAGACGAGGCATTACCCAACCGGCAAATTCATGTACATCGGTACCTTCGTGCAGCACGGTAAGCTGGTTGTCGTAGGCACCTAAATAATCGTTCATTTCCACCCTTTTACCTGTCAGGGGATTGCCACTGATAAACCTCAGAGGAATTTCTTTATGTACGTTGCCTTTTAGCAAGGCGGAAAGTTGAATTCCTGCCACACAACGATAATAACGGGGTTCGTAGACTTCGGAGCCGGTCAAAGCGACCAAACGCGAAAAATCAACCCTGCCCTTGTTGAAGAATCTGCCAATAAAGAGCACATCCAGAGCATTAATGGTCCAAACTGTTTCTCCTTTATTTATAGGATCGATGTGATTTATCTGTACTCCGACATTGCCGGCAGGATGAGGGCCTTCGAAACGGTGAATTTCGACATTCTGAGCACTTTTCAATTCGGCAGAAGAAGAACCGGCCGGTATACTTAAATGGACCTTACCTGTTGTCAATTTTGTCAGGGCATTTAATCCTGTCTGAAAATCATGCCCCTGGCCTTTGAGAATAAAAGCATAGTCGGGCGCCAATGGAGCTGTATCAAAAGCACTTACAAAAATGGCTTTGGGTTCCTTGCGGGGATTGGCAATCACATCGTAAGGTCTTCTTTTAATATATGGCCAAAGGCCGCCTTCCAAAAGGGCAGCTTTAACTTTTTCGCTGTCCATATCCAGAGGATTGCGTACCGGATAACTCAAAGCGGCATTTTTTTGATCTGCGCAAATTTCGATGGCCAACAACTTACGCTTTTCGCCCCTTTTGACGGAGCTTACCACACCGCTCAATGGACTGACAAAAAGAATTTCCGGCTTATTTTTGTCTGCCATAAGGGGAGTTCCGGCCAAAACTTGTTCTCCTTCTCTGACTAAAACTCTGGGGATCAGTCCGTGAAAATCAGTCGGACAAAGCGCATAATTTTCGGTATAGGCCGCAGACTGAACTTCCCGAAAAGCCCCGCCTTTAAGACTGATATCCAAGCCTTTCCTAATTTTAATTATATTTGTCATAGTGTTATTTTTAGTCGGATCACCTACTGATTTCAGAAAAGTTTTATGCCTGAAAATGCTTTTATTCATATAATTTCCAAAGCTGACTAAATTCGGGCGCGAAATTACAACTAATTTTCCAACCATTGAACGAATAAATAAATTTTTCTGTATTTATTTTTACTT
>JAQUTN010000012.1 GCA_028694375.1 Bacteroidales bacterium | reverse complement strand
TTGCCCGATACCACTCAGGTCAACTGGAACGAAATTATTTTCAAAGCTCTGACTTTGAAAGGTATTTATGGCCGCGAAATGTGGGAAACCTGGTACCAGATGGAGCAAATGCTGATTACGGGCATAGACTTGAGTCCGGTCATAACACATCGTTTTGAGGTGGACGATTTTCAGAAAGCTTTCGATGTAATGGAGTCTGCTGCCTGCGGCAAAGTTATTCTTAATTGGGAATAAAATCCCGCTCAGGAAAGGGGAGAGTCTGGCTCGGCTTTCATGATCCTGTATTCCACCCGGCTGACCAGCTTGGGAAAGAATTTGTTAACCAGCACACTGGCTTTGCCTATGGGAGTCAGAATCATTTGGTCACGACGTTTTAGTATGCCCCGCAGCATATGTTTGGCTACGCATTCAGCCGACATCATAGTATTTTCATCACGGGGACTCTCGCCCTGAGGGCTTCCGTCTGCAGTAAGAGCTGCAAAACGCACGTTGGAAGCCGTAAAGCCAGGGGCAAAAGTCATCACGTGCAAGCCGTCATATAAATGTTCTGTGCGCAGGGTATCGAGAAAGCCGTTCATGGCAAACTTAGATGCCGAATAGCCAGTGCGGGCAGGCAATCCTTTGTAACCAGCTATGGAAGTAACGCCCACTACCGAGCCTTTTCGTTCGAGCAGGTAGGGTAAAGCGTATTTAGTACAGTAAACGCAACCCCAAAAATTCACATCCATCAATTGATGCAATACTTTCAGATCCAGTTCTTTGAACAATGCCCGCATGGAAATACCGGCATTATTGACCAATATATCGATGCCTCCGAAGGCTTTAACGGTATGTTCGATTAGCTTACGGCAATCATCCTCTTTGCTGACGTCTGTCTGAATGGCCAAAACCTCTGAAGGTAGCTCCTGCTGCAAGAGCTGCAGTTTGTCGAGGGATCTTGCCGCCAGCGCGAGTTTGGCTCCATGAGCAGCAAAAAGCCGGGCACAGGCTAAGCCAATGCCCGACGATGCTCCGGTGATTACTACAATTTTATCTTTCAAAAAGCTTTGCTTCATAACATCAGCCTTTACTAATTATAAACCCTGGCCATGACAATTCTTATACTTCTTGCCTGAACCGCAGGGACAGGGATCGTTACGACCAACCTTTTTTTCTACTCTTACTGGCTCCAATTGGTGTTGTTCCCTGGCCTCCCTGCCCGGACCAGCTTGACGTGCCGGGTTGCCTGCATCCAGAGCTTCTTTTTGGGCACGGTATTTACTGTAATCGTGACGTTTTTGTGTTTCGGCCTTGCGTACAGATTCGGGTTCGCGTATGGGAATTTGTCCGCGCATTAAAATGGAAATACTCTTCTTGTTGATGTTTTCTATCATAGTTTTGAAGAGGTTGTAGGATTCCAGTTTGTAGATGAGCAAGGGGTCTTTTTGTTCGTAGCTGGCATTTTGTACCGATTGGCGCAATTCGTCCAGTTCGCGGAGATTTTCTTTCCAGGCCTCGTCTATAGTATGCAGCAGTATGGCCTTTTCGAAGGTTTTTACTACTTCTTTGGACTGACTTTCGGCAGCCGCCTTGAGATTGCAGGGAATGTTGTAGGTGCGTTTGCCGTCGGTGATGGGAATCAGAATGTTTTCGTATTGAGCCGCCTGCTTTTCGTAAACCTGTTGAATGACCGGATTGGCCACAGTGGCCATTTTTTCGGTTTTCCGTTTGTAGAGGCTCAGAGCTACTTCGTACATTTGGTCTATACTGGTATCGACTTTCTGATTGAAAAAATGATCTTCGTCCATGGGGACTTCCATGGCCAGATATTTAAGCAGATCCATCTTTAGTCCCTCGAAGTCGCGTTGATCGTAAGCTTCTTCGACAAGGCTTTTGATGGTGTCGTAGACGGTATTGGCAATGTGCATACCTATGCGTTCTCCCATCAGGGCATGTCGCCGTTTGGTATAGATGACTTCACGCTGGTTGTTCATCACGTCGTCGTATTCGAGAAGACGTTTACGTATGCCAAAGTTGTTTTCTTCCACTTTCTTCTGCGCCCTTTCTATTGCTTTGGAAATCATGGAGTTTTCTATGAGTTCACCTTCTTCCAGCCCCATGCGGTCCATGATGCCCGAAATCCGTTCAGATCCAAACAAACGCATCAGATCGTCTTCGAGCGAAACGTAAAACACCGATGAGCCCGGATCGCCCTGGCGTCCGGAACGTCCGCGCAGCTGACGGTCAACGCGCCGGGATTCGTGACGTTCTGTGCCTATGATGGCCAAACCGCCGGCTTTTTTGACCTCGTCTGTGAGCTTGATGTCGGTACCACGACCGGCCATGTTGGTAGCAATGGTTACAACACCTTTCTGGCCCGCGTTGGCTACAATGTCGGCTTCGCGCTGGTGGAGTTTGGCGTTAAGCACGTTGTGCTTTATTTTGCGCAGAGTGAGTGTACGGCTGAGCAATTCGGATATTTCTACCGAAGTAGTACCCACCAGTACCGGGCGGCCAGCTTCGACCAATTTGGTAATCTCTTCGATAACGGCGGTGTATTTTTCTCTTTTGGTTTTGTACAGGCGGTCTTCCATGTCGTTACGGGCGATGGGCCTGTTGGTCGGAATTACTACGACATCGAGTTTGTATATATCCCAGAATTCACCGGCTTCGGTTTCGGCAGTACCGGTCATACCGGCCAGCTTGTGGTACATTCTGAAATAATTCTGCAGCGTGATGGTGGCAAAAGTTTGGGTGGCAGCTTCGACGGTGACTCTTTCCTTGGCTTCGATGGCCTGGTGTAAACCGTCGGAATAGCGACGGCCTTCCATGATACGGCCGGTCTGCTCGTCCACGATTTTTACCTTATTGTCAATTACCACGTATTCGTCGTCGCGGTCAAACAGGCAATAGGCTTTGAGCAATTGCTGAACCGTGTGGATGCGTTCCGACTTGATGGAGAAGTTTTGCAGCAGTTCGTCTTTTTTTGTTTGTTTTTCTTCTGTACTCAGGTTATGATTTTCGAGTTCCGACAATTGAGCCGCAATGTCGGGCAAAACAAAGAATTGATTGTCTTCGCTGTCGCCGGTGATGTAATCGAGTCCTTTGTCGGTAAGCTCTATAGTATTGTTCTTTTCGTCTATAACAAAATACAAGGGATCGGTCACTATATGCATTTGCTGGTTGTTGTTTTGCATATAAAATTCCTCGGTTTTTTGCATGCTGGCTTTGATGCCCTGTTCGCTGAGAAATTTAATCAGGGCTTTGTTTTTGGGCATAGCCTTGTGGGTGCGGTAGAGCAGCAGAGAACCTTCTTCCTGTTCTTTTTTGTCCTGCGAAGCCATCAGTTTTTTGGCCTGAACCAGCAGCTTGGTGGCCAGGTCGCGTTGCACGTTTACAACGCGTTCCACTTTGGGACGGAATTCTTCGAAGAGCTGATCATCCCCCTTGGGCACCGGCCCCGAAATAATCAGGGGAGTACGGGCGTCGTCGATCAAAACCGAGTCAACCTCGTCCACGATGGCGTAGTTGTGTTTACGCTGTACCAGGTCGAGTGGGCTGCCGGCCATGTTGTCGCGCAGGTAGTCGAAGCCGAATTCGTTGTTGGTACCAAAAGTGATGTCGGCCAGATAGGCTTTGCGGCGTTCCTCAGAATTGGGGCGATGTTTGTCGATGCAATCCACCGACAGGCCGTGAAACATATAAAGTGGCCCCATCCATTCGGAGTCACGTTTGGACAGGTAGTCGTTTACAGTAACAATATGTACACCGTTGCCGGTGAGGGCATTCAGGAATACGGGCAGAGTGGCGACCAGGGTTTTACCCTCGCCGGTGGCCATTTCGGCAATTTTGCCCTGATGCAGCACCACGCCTCCAAAGAGCTGCACATCGTAATGCACCATATCCCAGACAATTTCGTTGCCACCGGCCAGCCAATGATTGTGGTAAATGGCTTTATCGCCTTCGATGTCAACAAAATCATGGTTGGCGGCCAGGTCGCGGTCAAAATCGGTGGCTGTCACCACTATGTTTTCGTTTTCCTTGAAACGGCGTGCTGTATCTTTAACTATCGAAAAGGCCTGAGGTAAAGCTTCGTCCAGTGCTTTCTCGAGTTTTTCCGTAATGTCCTTTTCTATTTTGTCTATTTGTTCGTAAGGTTTTTCGCGGTCTTCGAGTTCGAGAGTTTCTATTTCCTCCTTAAGGCGGGTAATTTCTGCCCATTCACCGGAAACCGAAGCCTGAATCTTGTTGCGAATTTCATTGCTTAGGGCCCGAAGTTCATCGTTGCTGAGTGCCTCTATGGCTGGGTAAGTCGCCTTGATTTTTTCGACATAGGGGTTGATCTCCTTTAAATCGCGCTGCGATTTGTTGCCGAAGAGTTTGGTTAATATATCGTTGAATCCCATTGTGGTATATTGTTAGTTTGAATAGTAGTGATTTTTCTTAAAACAAAGCCCGGCCTGTGGATGCAGTAGGCGGACGAATGTACAAAATTCGGCTTAAAGTTGGAGCCAGATCAAAAATGGAAACGGCCTGGCTGCTGCTGCTGGCCTTGATTCCGGCTCCGTAAAAGAGCAACAGACCGGTATGGCCGGCATAATGAATTTGTCTGTTTCTCCAAGGGTATGATTCCCAGCGAATGTTGCGTCCGTTTTCCAGTTTCAGCAGTAAATCGCCGGAGCGTTCTTTGTAAAAATTCAGGCCAAAGGCCGATTCATGGCCATGGTCGCCCAGCAGCAGGTGGTATGCGGGTACCACCTGTTGTATGCCTTCGACCTGGGTGAGAAAAAGTGCGGCTTTGTCGCAGATTTCCCGGTAATCGAGGTTAAGCTCGTTGATGCGTTTACGGTTGAGGTAGATTTCAGTTTCGCTACAACCTTGAACCCAGCGTTCGCTACCGTAAATAGCTGTTAAGTAGAGGTTTAGAAGTGCAGTTGTGCGTTCCGGGAAATAATTCCCGTAAAAACCGGGATCCTTTTGATCTTCTTCGACAGCCCGTTTGGCAGTCCCGGTACCACAGAGATAAATCAGGGTTTTGTCCAACCCTATACGGCGGTCAATTTCTTTAAGCAACCAGCCCAGATCCTGATCGAGCCTAAAATACAAGTCTTGCATTTCGAAGGCCGCCCGGCTGTCGTTGCCGCTCAGTTGGCTGCAGGTGTTGAAATGCAGCATCAGCAGATCGGGGAATTCGTCTTGTCCCAGTTTTTCGCGATCTATCAGTTCCAGAGCCAGCTGATTAAGTTCGGTATTGGCCATGGGAGTCTGCTTAAAGTCAGTAAACCCCGAGTTATTAATAAAAGAAAGGGCGTAATCGAAAAAACCGGGATTTTTTTGATGCGGCATATACACGTAACGACTCAGAGGAAATTTCGGTTTCCAGCTGTCTGAGTTGGATTTAGCTTCGAAGAGTCCGTAATCGTTGATTTGTTGCAGCCAGACCGGCATGTAATTGTAATAAGTGCTGCTGCACCAATGGCCACTGATATCGTCCATCCAGAGGGCTGCATCGGCCCTGCGTCCGCCGGCTATTATTGCGGCTTCGGGCTCCAGTCCCAGCGAAAAGACTTTGGAGAGTCCGTTTCCGGCCTTCTTGAGTTCATCGCCTACAGTGTTGCTTTTTAAGTTGAGGGGGGAATAGGTCGAAGTGGTGTAATTCCCCAGGTAATCTTTGTCGTAGACACAGGATACCTGCCTTTCGAGTTGTCGGTTGAACCATTCCCGGGCAATAATGCCGTGATACATGGGAGGGCAGCCGCTCAGCAAGCTGGCATTGATGTTGGCCGCATCGGGTTGACTTAATTCGTAGTTGCAATTATCGAAAACTTTGCCCTGTTTCAACAACAGTTTAAAGCCTTCCTCACCAAAGCCTTCCATGAACCATTGCAGGTATTCTTCCTGCAACTGGTCCAGATGTATGCCCAACACCAGATGCGGCATTTGTTTGCTGTCTTTGGGAGCGGAATAGGCCTGAGTACTCAGGCTCAGCATCAGTAAAACAGGGAATATATGCGAAAAAGACTTCATAAATTTCGATGGGATTTGCCTGAGCTTTGCCCGGGTAGATGTTTGTTACGTAAGCTCTTTGGCAGGGGATTGGTCCATGCCAGAAGGCTGCGCGACAATAAACTCAATAATAGGGGAATCATGGCCGGATGCACGTATTGAGGCAAAAAGCCGAAGCCTGCCAGTGCAAAGAGCAAAACAGGGGTATTTATTTTCAGATATGTTTTGAAGAGCTTACTATGCCTGAAAGGCCTGTAAATAATTAGTAAAGCAAAAATCAAATGCAGGGGCTGTACCCAGAGCAAAAGGTAATTGGCCTTAGTGACAGGATGGACCGAAATAAAGGCCAAAAAAGCAATAATCAGTCCTGCCAGCCCTGCCAGCCCAAAAAGAAGGGCGTCTGCTACTTGATACCGGCGGGCTGTTTTGAGCTCTTGTAAGCCCAGGGTCAGAACTAGTGCAAACAAGATCCAGCTGAGTACTACCGGCCCGGGCAGGCTGTTTTTTTGTTCGTCCGGCAAGGTTTTGATTTCGTTCAGTATGCTTTGTTCATTCACCAGGTAGCGTTCCAGTTGCAGGCTGCTTTCCGTTGTAGTTGCATGAGCTTGGACTGTAGCCTTTTCAAAAGCTTCCATCATCAATTCAGGAGCAAAAAGCAGATCAATGGCCGAAGCAGGGGCATCTGCCAGGCTGCTCAGTGCAAAGGAAATTCCGAACCAGGTCCAGGGATGTTCGGCGGTGTAGTGTTTAATGACTTCACGCATGCTGACGTAGGCGGGTTCGTAGTGGTAAAGGACGCTTCCATTCAGGCTTCGTTCAATTATTTTGCGAGCCCGGGTGGAGCAATTGTCGTAATAAAAATTATAGCGGTAAGTCCGGTTATCGGGCAGGCTATTGATGACCAGTGCCTGCCACAGACTTGCTTTTTCTTCCTGTGAAAGGTTCAGTTTTTGGGAAATCACCCGGCGATTCTCGTTGCGGTAACTCTGCATAAAGCTTTCGAAACTGCTGACTCCCAGAATATAGTCGATTTCTCCCCGCACAAAGTTCCAGAGAAAATTGTCTGAATTAAAATCAAAAATGCCGTAATTGAAGACCACATCGCGACGAGTCAGCGGATCCAGCACCCGGATTCCGGTATGTCCGTAATGTGCCCAAACTTCCTGCCCCGGAGAGCAGCTGAGCAGGTAAATCTCTGCCTGGCCGCTAAGTGTAGGCGCTGTCTGAGCTATCATGGCCTGAGGGATACCAATAAATAGCAACATCCACATTCCCAACCGGAAGAAGGATAGTTGTCGTGTGATCATCAAAGAAAAATTACGTTTACGGCTTAGTGACATCGGACTCTGAAAAATCAAGCAAAAATAGGCAATTTTAGCGAAATTGCTGGTATGATTTCAAAAAAGCAGTTCGAGTTTTGATATTCCGATAAAGTTTTGAACTTTGCAGTCTTAGTTAGTGCTTATACGAGATTCATACCAATAGTTAAATCATAATGCCGGAAAAATATGAAAATTGACTACAGCCAATTGGGAGCATGGATACATCACAACACTCTGCTTGTGGTGATTCTGCTGAGTTTTGTTGCCATATTGATTCTTGTTTTTCTGATTATCCGTTACAAAAACAACAGGAATCGTTTAAGGCTGGCACAGGAATACCTGACGGCAGGTAAGGAAATTCCTCCTTCTTTGTTAAAAGAAAACAGCCTGTATGCCAGAGCCGTTAAGAATCTTTTTTTGGGTATTGGCCTGGTGTTTTTTTTGGGCTTTCTTACCGAAACCTGGGCTTGGGCTTCGGCCGGTTTGTTATTTATTGCCTTGGGAGTGGGGCAAATGATCGTCTTCAAAAAATCCAACAAAGATTTTACCAACGGCGATTCAGATCGTTGATTCAGACAGCCTGATTTATTGAGATGCCTTAAGTAGTTCCAAGCCACTCGGTGGTTTGGTGGTTTACTTGTCGGACGCTTGTTCCCTATAATCGGTATTGTCTGTCTCTATGTAGCCTTTACTGTTTTTGATAAACCCTGACGTAATCTATTTCGTAAAGCAAAGGAAAAGCGGCATCGTCGGGTTCTCCGCCATTGCTTCCCAAGGCCAGATTGAGTAGTATGTAATGCTCTTGCCGGAAGGGATTGCTGTAGTTGCCCAGGTAACCGTTGGTGGTTTGGTCCAGGTGAATTTCGTTAAGCATTTCGTCGTCCAGATAGAGCTTGATGCTTTGCTCGTCCCAGTCCATGCGCCAGATATGAAATTTGGAGCCCCAGTCGGGATCAGTGTCTGTAAAATGATTTATTGGGTAAGTTGAGGAATCCCAAATGGCCTTGTAGCGTTGTTCTCCACCCCAGGCTGCGTTAGCCAGAATATGGGGCACTCCTTTAATGAGATAATATTCCATAATATCGATTTCACCGCAGGAAGGCCATTCCATGGTATTACCCAGGGTCCAGATGGCAGGCCAGGAACCCCGGGCCAGCGGAATTCTGGCTCGCACTTCGAAACGACCGTAAAGAAAAGATCTTTTGTCACGAGTAGTGATCGAAGAAGAAGTGTAAGAGGCCAGGGCCCTGGAATTTCGCCAATCTTTGGCCTGAGCATTGTGGCGGGGATTGGCGATAACTTCCTTACGGCCTTCGATAATCAACAAGCCATTTTTGCAATTGGCGTTGTCGGCCTGATACCACTGCAATTCTTCGTTGCGAACAAATCCATGTTCGTAATTCCAGTTGTTGGAATCAGGTTTGCCCTCGGTGTCGAATTCGTCGCTCCAGACCAATTTCCATTCCTGTGCCTGAATGGCTCCGGCAAGGCTAAGCAGAGTGCACAAAGTACAATACCTTAATGCTGCTGATAATCTGATCGTTTGCATTTGTGGTTTTTTTTATTGAACAAAAATAGGTTACATTTGTTGTTTTGTATCTTTTTTTTTGCTCAAAATGAAAAATATTGTGCGATATTGACGATATTTGCCGCTCCCTTTTTCAGCCATTCTATGGATATTTCAATAGTACTTATAGTCTTGGGTTTATTGATCTTTTTTTCTCATACTTTCAATGCCCTTTTTTCCAGAACACGTATTCCCAACGTGTTGCTGCTTATGTTAATTGGTTTACTCATAGGGCCAATACTTAAATTAATTTCCCCGCAGGATCTGGGTAAGCTGGGCACAGTCTTTACAACGATAACCCTAATTGCCATTTTGTTCGAAAGTGGTATAGGACTTGAACTCAAAGTCCTTAAGAAAGCACTTTTAGGGGCATCCCTTATTACAATTTTTAATTTTGGTGCCGTGATGCTTATTGGTGTATTCATTGGAAATTTTATACTGAAGCTTGACTGGCTGCATAGTTTGTTTTTGGGAGCAGCCTTAGGAGGGACCTCTGCCGCAGTAGTTATACCTACTATCAATCAATTGAATCCTAATCCAAGGGCCAAAACGGTGCTTTACCTCGAATCAGCATTTAGTGATATTCTCTGCCTGGTTGTAGCTCTGGCTCTGTTGGCAGGTATACAAACAGGGGAATTGAGTGTGAGCGGTATTCTCAACAATATGTGGATTTCGATTCTCTTTGCCATTATTATAGGTGTTGTATTGGGCACAATTTGGATCGTGATCCTGAAAAAATACCTTTCGGGTATGAAGAACACCATGTTCACCACATTTGCCCTGGCTTTTATACTCTATGGTTTTTGCGAACACATAGGTCTGAACGGAGGTTTAAGTATACTGGCCTTCGGTATCACGGCCGGTAACATAGGCACAGCCGGTTTTATCCGTAAATTATTCACTTTAAACGAAGAATCGGTACTCAATCAACAGGAGCGAAATTTTTATTCCGAGATTGTTTTTGTGCTCCAAACATATTTCTTTGTCTACATCGGTATTTGTGTTCAATTGAATAATGCCTGGCATTTATTGATTGGTTTTTTGTTTGTGGTCCTGGCTTTTGCTTTGAGACCTCTCGTTACTTTTTTGTTGGGTAAGAAAGACCTGGATGCCCGCGATAAGAAACTTATTAATGCGCTGGGTCCCAAGGGTTTGGTGGCCGCTGTATTGGCCTCTCTGCCATTGCAGTATGCCTTGGATCTAAAGAACAACTTGTTATCAGGATCTGCTTCTGTGCAAAATCCCATGGATCTGCTTCCCCCGACGGAGGCTTTTATAAATACTCCGGCTCCGGAATCTTTGTTGTCACAGCTCCCTGCAGAGGGAAACTTAATGGATAGTCTCGGATCTCGGATGACGAGCGATAGCCTTAGTCCTGTTTTGGCCGACATTGGCCCGGTCGATAGTTTATCTGTACTGACTACTGTTCAGGACAGTCTGTCCGGCCTGGCTGCTCAGGTAGATCCCCTGGCTTTGGCCAGGGCCGACGAAATGATACGCTATGGTTTAAGTATTCAAAATGTGTCCTACGCCGTTGTATTAATCAGTATCATTTTGAGTTCGATCTGGGTAAATGTGATTGAGCGCAAAAACAAAACGACTCTGCCCGTCGAAGACACAGTCGGGCCAGAGCATAACGAACCTCAGAACATTACAGCAGGTGAAGAGGGTGCAGATTCTGAGCTCGAAAAGGACCCATTAGGATAAATTGTAAAAGATAGTTGAATTATGGAAACGATTATTGAAGAAGGCTATAAAATGCCATTATGGGCTTTGATTCCCTTTGCCCTGATGTTGTTGACTATTGCCGTTAGCCCCCTGATTGCAGGACATTGGTGGGAAAAGAACAGACATAAGCTGGTGGTTTCGTTTTTTTTGGGGATACCAACGGCTATTTTCTTAATAAATAAAGGCTTATATCACGAGTTAGAACATCAGATTTTAAGCGATTACCTACCCTTTATTATTTTGTTAGGCGCCTTATTTGTCATAGCCGGAGGCATACACCTGAGCGGAGATATTATGGCCAAACCTTCTGTAAATACGTTGTTTTTAGCAATAGGTTTTGTGCTGGCTTCCATTATGGGTACTACCGGGGCAGCCATGTTGTTAATTCGTCCTTTGTTGAGTACCAATTCACAAAGGGAACACAAAACTCATACCATTTTATTTTTTATTGCCATTGTGGCCAATTGTGGAGGCTTGCTAACACCTTTGGGAGATCCCCCCTTGTTTTTGCTTTATCTTAGAGGTGCCGGTTTTACCTGGTTTGCCAATTTGGCTCCGGAATGGCTGTTTACAGGAGTCGTTCTGTTGGTGATGTATTATTTTACCGACCGTTATTTTTTCAAAAAAGAACCCTGGCAAAACATATCAGCCGAGCTGCGCGAAATCAAACCTCTCAAAATTGGAGGAGCCGTCAACTTTCTCTTTTTGTTGGGTGTTATTCTGTCCGTTGCCTTTATCAACCAGACATACATTCCTCAAATGGCTGAGACAGATGCTCCTATGTGGATAAAATATTTAAGAGAGATCGTCTTGTTATTATTAATCGCTTTATCCTTATATACTACCAAAGATAAAGTCAGAGAACTCAATCATTTCACCTGGCGTCCTATCATCGAAGTGGCAGTGGTCTTTTTAGGAATTTTTATTACCATGACACCTGCCCTGATTTATCTCAACGAAAATGCAGCCAGTTTTGGCCTTCATTCTCCTGCGCATTTTTATTACGCCACCGGTGCCTTGAGTTCCTTCCTTGACAATGCGCCTACAGCACTGGCCTTTTACGGGCTTGCCCAGGGTCTCGTTGCCAGCGGTGAAGCTGTGGCTCAGGTGGCCGGTATTCCCGAAATATTATTGAAAGCTATCTCGGTGGGCGCAGTATTTTTTGGAGCCATGACCTATATCGGCAACGGCCCCAATTTTATGGTAAAGGCTATTGCAGAAGCTAACGGAGTTAAAATGCCCAGTTTTTTCGGGTATATGATTAAATTTTCGCTTATTGTGTTGTTACCACTGTATATTTTAACTCAATTATTGTTTTTGTAAGCGATAGGGCTGGAAATTTATACAGAGTATATATAGTTCACCGAAGTTACAGCTCTTGTCTGTTTAGGGCGGAAAACTTAACTTTGCAGAAAATATTAATTCAATGTCCGAAAATTTCAAGATAAACCGCTTTGTCCGCTATGTGGGCGTGAACGACCGCAAGACTCATCTTTTTGAAAACCTCTGGCCTTTGCCTCAGGGTGTTTCGTATAATGCCTATTTGGTGATAGGCGAAAAAATCGCCCTCATCGATACAGTGGAAGCCTGCTTTACTGCGGAATTGCTCGAAAAAATTGTTCGGACAGTAGGCAACCGCCCTCTGGATTACCTGGTCATCAATCATATGGAGCCCGACCATTCCTCTTCGATCAACGCCGTACGACAGGCATATCCGGACGTTCAGATAGTGGGTAATGCCAAAACTTTGCAAATGCTCGAAGGCTATTACGGGATACACAAAGGAACCCTCGAAGTAAAAGAGGGCGACAGCCTTTGCCTGGGAGGCGAAACTTTGCGTTTTTACCTGACGCCCATGGTGCATTGGCCCGAAACCATGATGACTTATTGTGAGCAGGAAAAGTTGCTTTTTTCCGGAGATGCCTTTGGCACATTCGGAGCCCTGAATGGCGCCGTGTTGGATCAGGATATGGATCTGAGTCCTTATTGGGACGAAATGTATCGTTATTACGCCAATATTGTCGGTAAATACGGTTCGCCCGTACAAAAAGCCCTGCAAAAACTTTCAGGTCTTAATATTCAGGCTATTTGCCCCACGCATGGTCCTGTATGGAAAAAAGAAATTAGCAGGGTTATTGGTATTTACGACAAACTCAGCCGCTACGAAGGCGAAAAGGGCGTGGTGATAGCCTATGGCAGTATGTACGGCAATACAGCACAGACAGCGATGCACATGGCCGAAGAGCTGGCTGCGCTGGGTATGGAGCCCGTTGTTATGCATAATCTGTCGGTGAGTCCTCTTTCGGAGGTTTTACGGGATGTATTCAAATACCGGGGCCTGGTGATAGGTTCTCCTACCTACAATGCCGGCATCTTTCCTCCGGTAGAAGCATTGCTCAATGCCCTGGCTGCCCGCAATGTCAAAAACAGAGTCTATGGCTGTTTCGGCTCCTTTACCTGGGCCGGTGCTGCTGCCGGAAAACTGCAGGATTTTGGTGTCGCCATGAACTGGGATAGTGCAGGAGAGCCCCTTGAATTAAAACAGGGTTATACTAAGGAAAAAACAGAAGCCTGTGCCTTGCTGGCTAAAAACTTAGTAGCTAAACTTTAAGCAATTTATAAAAAATCACCTTTTTAAGCCTTTGCTGTCTTGTGAGTGAATAAAAAAAACACGAAATTTGTGCCGTTTTTTTTTATGAACTCAATTTACTCCCCTTATGACCAAAAGTGCTTTACAAATTGCTCGTGCCGATTATAAACCCAAAATGCCCCTGGCTTTGCTGGGACCGGTAAAAATCAACGAAGGTGCCCCCACAGAGTCGGTTTCTGACAAAGAGACTATTCAACAACTTTTTCCCAATACCTACGGACAGCCTGTTATTGTGTTTGAATCTTGTGATCAGCACAGCAGCTTTCCTGCCGTGAATGTTGGAGTAATACTCTCTGGCGGACAGGCTCCCGGTGGTCACAATGTAATTGCCGGAATATTCGACGGTATCAAATCATTGAATCCCGATTCCCGCTTGTTTGGCTTTATTTTAGGGCCTTCCGGTTTGATAGAACATAATTATATGGAGCTCACTGCGGATATTATTGATGAATACCGCAATACAGGAGGTTTTGATATGATTGGTTCCGGCCGGACCAAACTCGAAACCAAAGAACAATTCGATAAAGGGTTGCTTATACTCAAAGCGCTTGACATCAAAGCTTTGGTTATTATAGGAGGAGACGACTCCAATACCAATGCCTGCGTACTGGCCGAATACTATAAATCAATCAATGCCGGAGTTCAGGTTATAGGTTGCCCCAAAACCATCGACGGCGACCTCAAGAACGAAATGATTGAATGTTCCTTTGGTTTTGATACCGCTTGTAAAGTCTATTCCGAAGTTATTGGCAACATACAGCGCGACTGCAATTCTTCGCGCAAATACTGGCATTTTATCAAACTAATGGGGCGTTCGGCTTCGCACATCACCTTGGAATGTGCCCTACAGGTGCAACCCAATGTCTGTCTTATTTCAGAAGAAATTGAGGCCAAAAATCAATCGCTGGATGATGTGGTAACAGAGATTGCCAATGTGGTTGCCCACCGGGCGGAACAGGGAAATAACTTTGGAACTGTACTTATCCCCGAAGGTGTAATTGAGTTTATACCTGCTATGAAGGCGCTGATTACGGAATTGAATGAATTTCTGCTGGAACACCAAAACGAGTTTGGACTGATTCGTAAGTCAGAACAGCGCAATTACGTTATCAATAAACTGAGTCCCAAGAATTCGGCCGTGTTTGCTTCTTTGCCCGAAAACGTGGCTATGCAGCTTACCCTCGACCGTGATCCCCACGGCAATGTACAGGTTTCGATGATTGAAACCGAAAAGCTTCTGGCCGAAATGATAGAATCCAAATTGGCGCAGTGGAAAGCCGAAGGTAAGTATGTAGGTAAATTTGCCACCCAAACCCATTTCTTCGGTTACGAAGGGCGTTGTGCTGCTCCCTCCAATTACGATGCAGATTATTGCTATTCTCTGGGCTATACTGCTTCGCGCCTGATTGCTTACGGTAAAAGCGGTTATATGTCTTCTGTACGCAACACCACCAAAGCGGCCAAAGACTGGATTGCCGGTGGTGTGCCTATCACTATGATGATGAATTTGGAGCGTCGTCATGGAGAAATGAAGCCGGTCATTCAAAAAGCACTGGTTGATCTCAAAGGCAAACCCTTTAAAACCTTCGTTTCAAAACGGGCAGCCTGGGCCATCCAAACCGATTATGTTTATCCGGGTCCCATCCAGTATTTCGGCCCGACCGAAGTCTGTGACCAGCCTACCAAAACCCTCAAACTGGAGTCTGCAAAATAAAGAAGCAAAAGGAGATTGGGTTAAAGCCGATCATCAACCAGCTCCCGGGGCAAAAAGCTCTTGATGTCGTAGACCAGCCCGTTCTTTTTGAGCAGGCTTCTAACATCCAGCTTTCTGAATGCTTCGTGAGCAACAGCTAACACGACAACATCAAAATTTTTCTTAAGATTTTCGAGGCCTTCCCTGAGTAAGGGGAGGCCGAATTCTTTTTGGAAATCGGCCGGGTCGGCATGGGGGTCGTAAAGAACAATATTGGAAGTGTATTCACTGAGGGTATTGTACACATCCAATACTTTGGTATTGCGGGTATCGGGGCAGTTTTCCTTGAAAGTTACTCCCAGAATCAGTATCCTGGCCTCTTTTACCATCAGGCCTTTTTTGTTCATGAGCTGAACCACACGATTGCCCACGTAGCTGCCCATGCCGTCGTTCAGATGGCGGGCATCGCTCATCATACGGGGCAGGTAGCCGTGAATCTGAGCCTTTTGAATCAGGTAATAGGGATCGACGCTAATGCAATGGCCGCCTACCAATCCAGGGCTGAGGCGTATAAAATTCCATTTGGTGGCAGCGGCATCCAGTATTTCTTTGGTATCGAGCTGCATAGCGTTGAACATCCTGGCTAGTTCGTTGATAAATGCAATATTGACGTCGCGTTGGGCGTTTTCGATGATTTTGGAGGCTTCGGCCACTCGTATAGACGAGGCTTTGTGTGTGCCGTTCAATAAGACAGAATTATACAAAGCGTCAACTTTGTCGGCCGTTTCGGGAGTAGAGCCCGAAGTGACTTTGATTATTTTCTCTATGCTGTGGCCAAGGTCACCGGGATTTACACGTTCGGGAGAATAGCCCACAAAAAAATCCCTGTTAAATTGCAGCCCGGAGTCTTTTTCGAGTACCGGAACGCAAATATCCTCGGTGACGCCCGGATAAACAGTGGATTCGTAGATTACAATATCTCCTTGCTTCAGCACTTTGGCCAGCATGCTGCTGGACTGAATGAGCGGATCCAGAATAGGGTGGTTGTTTTTGTCTATGGGTGTAGGAACGCAAACAAGGTAGTAATTGCAATTTTTGATATCAGGCAGCCTGGAGCTACAGCTGAAACCTCTGCCAAAGGCTTCGGTCAGGACTTCGGGACTTAACTCGCCGGTGCTGTCTCTGCCTTGCATAATGGCTTCCACCCTTGAGGGATTGATATCGAATCCGATAGTAGGATATTTGGTAGAGAAAAGCCCGGCCAGCGGCAAACCTACATATCCCAGCCCAACAACCGCAATGCGGATATCTGACTTGGTGTGAAGGTTTGTTTTCATGGTCGTTTAGCTTTTTCGATGCCGACGGCATCGCAAACAGATTAACGCCTTTTTTTGGCTTGTTGTTTGATTTGCTCCCTCTGCATACGTTGAGCTTCTTCGAGCCTTTTGGCAAAGCCCGATTTCTTGACGGGTTTATTCTTTTTTTCCATCAACTGGGCGAGCATTTTTTGTTCATCGATAGTTGCTCTGAAAAGATAAGTCTGCCCGATGGTAAACAAAGTCGAAACGAAATAATAGAAGCTCAAGCCTGAAGAATATTGATTGAAAACAAACAGGAACATTACAGGCATCAGGTACATCATAGCCTTCATTCCGGGCATTTGAGCGCCACCTCCGGTGCTGTCGTTGTTGATTTTGGTGTAGACCAGGTTGGTGATGGTCATCAGCAAACAAAACAAACTGATGTGGTTACCAAAAAATTTACTTATGAGGGGAATATTGGCTTCCCAGGTAATGACGGCATCGTAAGTGGAAAGGTCCTGAGCCCAAAGGAAACTTTCCTGCCTCAGTTCGATGGAAGCAGGAAAAAACCAGAACATGGCAACCAGGATGGGAAATTGCATCAACATAGGCAGACAGCCTCCCATAGGATTGACTCCGGCGCGTTTATATAGATCCATGGTAGCAGCGGAACGTTCCTGGGCTTTGCTTTCGCCTGCAAGTCTGGCATTTATTTCGTCAATCTGGGGCTTGAGTAAACGCATTTTGGCCGAAGACTTGTACGACTTGAAAGTCAGAGGCAGTATGATCAGTTTGATGCAGATGGTCATCAGGATAATGATGATACCGAAATTACCAATAAAGCCCCCGAAGAAATTAAACATAGGAATAATCAGACCCACATTGACCCAGCGTATAATGCTGCCTCCCAGGGGAACCAGGTTGTCCAGGTCAAGTTGTTCTGCTTTTTCAACGCCTTTGTCAAATTTCTTGAGAATGGAATATTTGGTGGGCCCAAAATAAAATTTCAACTGAGCTTCCCTGTTGCCTCGCATATCAAAGTCTATCGCCGAACGCAAAGCGTAATTTTTGATATAAGGCGAAAGATCATTTTCTAATTTTGAACTCAATTCATTGGATATAAACCCTTTATCATTAATTAGTACGGAAGCAAAGAACTGATCTTTAAAAGCTATCCAACGCAAACGATTGTTTACGCTTTTGTTGTCGTCTTTGCTTTCGCTCATTTTTTCAACATCGTCTCCCATAAATTTATACTGCAACATGGAATAGCGTTGTTCAAATTTACGGCCCTTTTCCTGACTGCGCATTTTAACGGCCCAATTCAGGTCCAGATTACTGATGCTGGGCGATAGCAGATTTTCGAGCCCCTGTCCCCGGATGTGCATAGACATCAAATAACTGCCTTCCTGCAAAGTATACACAAAGTCAAGATGCTGATCCTGAGCCAGTGCCAGTCTAAAAATAAATTCCTGAGGATTTTGTCCCTGCACCGGACTGAAATAGAGGTCTTTGGTGTTGATAATACGATTATTGGTGCTTATTAGTGTGAGGTCAAACGAAGAATTTTTTTCGTCAAACAAAATCAAGGGCAGAGAATCGTGAGTGACATAATTTTTGAGCCGGACGGAGGCGATGCGACCTCCTTTGGAAGCCATGCTGATCTCCATCAGGTCATTTTCGATGCTGTAAACCTGATTTTCGCCGGCAAGAAAAGCAGCAAACTGTCCATAATTGTCGCTTAGAGAAGGACTCAGGGTTTGTCCGCTTGCCGCTTGCTCTTGTTGCACAGGTTCTGCTTGTTGCGGAGCGGTGGGTGGGGCTGTATTAAGCACATTTTCTTGTTGAATGGCTTGTTGCACTTTTTGCTCTGTAGGTTTTTGGAGCAGGCTGAATCCAACAAGAATCAATAAAATAAGTCCAAATCCGATTAAAGTATTTTTGTCCATAATGTTATTTGTTGATGCAGGCTTTGATAAAGTCTACAAACAAGGGGTTGGGATTGAGTACGGTGCTGTTGTATTCGGGGTGGAATTGAGTGCCGAGATACCATTTTTTGTTGCTTAGTTCCACTATTTCCACCAATTGGGTGTCGGGATTGATGCCGGCGCATTTCATGCCGGCAGTTTCGAATCTTTCTTTGAAGTGATTGTTGAATTCAAAGCGATGGCGATGTCTTTCCTGAATATGCTCCTTTTGGTAAGCGCGATAAGAGATAGAATCCTTATCTACTACACAATCGAAATCACCCAGGCGCATAGTGCCGCCCATATTGGTGACGCTTTTTTGTTCGTCCATGAGGTCGATGACATTGTCCACTGTATTGGGATTGAATTCGGTGGAAGTGGCGTCTTTTATACCTAACACATTACGGGCAAATTCTATGCACATGCATTGCATGCCCAGACAAATGCCGAAAGTGGGCAGGTTGTGTTCGCGGGCGTATTTCAGGGCAGTAATTTTACCTTCGATGCCCCTGACACCGTAACCAGGGCCTACCAATATGCCATCAAGTTCTGATAGCGTTTTTTCCACATTGTTTTCTTCTACTTTTTCGGCTGCTATCAGACGCAGGTCCAAACAACGATCGCTGTAGGCCGAGGCGTGTTTGAGTGATTCCGTAATGGAAATATAGGCGTCGGGCAGGGTGGTGTATTTGCCTACCAAGCCTATGCGAACCTTTTTGGTGGCATTTTTCATCTTATTAACGAAATCTATCCAAGGTTGCAGGTCCGATTCGGTATCCACCGGCAAGTTGAATTTTTCCAGAATAATAGTGTCAAGATTTTCCTGACGAACCTTAAGCGGAATTTCATAGATGCTGGGTAAATCGATGCATTCGATTACGGCTTTTTCTTCGACGTTGCAGAAAAGAGCCACTTTTTTGCGTATGTTCGTATTGAGTGGATGTTCGGTGCGTAAAACCAGAATGTCGGGTTGTACTCCCAATTCGAGCAATTGCTTGACAGAATGTTGTACGGGTTTAGTTTTTAGTTCTTTGGCTGCTGCCAGATAGGGAACATAAGCCAGATGGATGCACATGCAGTTGCTACTGCCTAATTCCCACCGCAACTGACGCATACTTTCGATAAAAGGCAAAGATTCAATGTCGCCTACGGTTCCGCCGATCTCGGTGATGATAAAATCGTATTGTCCTTTTTGGCCAAGTTGCTTCATTGAGCGTTTAATTTCGTCGGTTATGTGAGGAACTACCTGCACGGTTTTGCCAAGGTAATCGCCTCTTCTTTCTTTACTTATAACCGTCTGATAGATACGCCCCGTGGTAATGTTGTTGGCGCGGGTGGTTTTGATGTTAAGGAAACGCTCGTAATGGCCCAAGTCAAGATCAGCTTCGTGACCGTCGCAGGTCACGTAACATTCTCCGTGTTCCAGCGGGTTAAGTGTGCCCGGATCAATATTAATATAAGGATCAAATTTTTGGATAGTTACTCTGTATCCGCGAGCTTGCAGAAGTTTTCCCATGGATGCCGATAAGGTCCCCTTACCTAAAGAAGACACTACACCTCCGGTGACGAAAATGAATTTGGTATTTTTCACAATTACAAGTAGTTATATTAACTAAACGTTCTCCGTTACTAAAAAAATCTAAAAGCGCAAAAGTACGAAAAAAGTTTTGAAAAGAAAGTCTTACTTTCGCAGAAAATATCAAAGTATGCTAAATAGGATGATTGGTGGATTTGTCTTACTTTTTATCATGCAAATCCTGCCAATGAATGCCCAAGAAAATATCATACCCGGATATTCATTGTATTTGAATACCATTCCGAATCTTGATAACAACCGGCAGCTGGCACAGGAAAAAGATACTGTCCGGCTTAAACCGGCCTCAGACGATGAATCCGGCACTTCACCCGAACGCGCCTTACTGGACAGTTTGTCAGTTATCCTCCGGAAAAGCCTGGGTTTAGAAGGCAACGCGGATAGCCCTGAGTCGATTTATATCTCTGACAGCCTTAAAATTATTAATGTCACCGACAGCATGGAAACAGCTGTAAAAGACAGCCTGGATTTGCCTGTGCCCGACAGTGTGTCGTTTGAAATTATTCCCCAAACCGAGCTTCGCCCCAAAGAACCGGAACTTTCGCCTTTACACCGCTATATAAGGGAGTACGATATTTTCAAAGATCGGGTCTATCCGAGGCCGTCTCTGGAATTACCGGAAGATACCGTATTGGATTATCCCAAAATGAGCCCTTTGTTTATGCCCTTGGTCTTCAATGCCCGAAAAAGAGATTTTAAGCTTGAGTGGAGAGAGCCCAAAAGAGAGCTTGTTCCCGAGAGCTGGCTCCAAATGCAACAATTGGGTCAAAATAGCGGACTCCCTTACCTAAGGCGTTTGGCCAGGCAAATCCTGCTTGCTTTCGAAGTAGAACAAATCGATAAGATTCGTTACCTGGAGACCGATTTGCCCGAACCCGAAAGGCTGGAGGTGCCTCTGGAAGCAAACCGTCCCATCCAATGGATTACGCCCCAGCGAATTCGTCCCCAAAATGTAGAAAAACTGCCTTCTGCTCCGGTGCGTTATACTCATTGGATAGTCAAAGGCCGTTTGTCCAACCAGTTGACCCAGACTTATGTTTCACCTAACTGGTCCAGCGGTGGTATCAGCAATATGTCTACCTTGTCGGCCTTCTACTGGGTGGCCAAATACGACAACAAAAAAGGCATACAGTTTGATAATTTTATTGATATTAAGTTAGGCTTCAACACTGTATCCAACGACAGCCTGCGCAAGGTGAACATCAACAATGATCAGCTTCAGGCATCAAGCAAACTGGGTATAAAAGCCATAAAAAATTTCTATTATTCAGCTTCGGTCGATTTTACCACCCAATTTTTGAACAATTACAAAACGAATACCTACGACAAAAAAGCAGCCTTTTTATCGCCGGCTAAACTTTATGTAGGCTTGGGTATGGATTATAAGATTAAGAACAAAGAAAAGGGTTATTCCTTTTCTGCCTTGCTGACGCCATTTACCTATCGTTTGAATTATTTAGCTAATATAACAGATTTCAATCCCAAAGCTTATGGTATAGAAGAAGGGAAACATTTCGGTCAGGATATGGGTTTCAAAATAGCAACCTCCATCGATATGCAAATCACTGAGTTTATTAGTTGGAACTCTTATTTTTATTTGTATTCCGATTTTAAATACATTGACTCTGAGTGGAAAAATACTTTCAACTTCAACGTGAATCATTATCTCTCGACCCAGTTATTTATTCACATGAAATTGAATACCAAAAACGAAAGGCCTGAGGGTGAAAAACTCATTCAATTCAAAGAATTCCTTAGTTTCGGTCTGGTCTATTACTGGTAATTTTGAATATAAATTCAAACATAAACCGACAACCTTATCAGATTTGTTATATCTTTGCCTTGTTTTATTACAGGACGAAGCAAAAACAATATCATGGATGAAATTCGCCATTACGGATTGGTGGACAGTATTGATGAAAAAGGCCTGCATGTTCGGATAGATCAGTATTCGGCCTGCGGAGTTTGTCAGGCGAAAAAATTTTGCTCTTCATCCGAAAAACAAGAAAAAATAATTGATATTCTTACTTACCAGGGCCAATACAAGGTAGGAGACAGAGTCGAGATACTGGGTTCGACCGCCATGGGCTACAAAGCCGTGCTTTGGGCTTATGTAATTCCTCTTGTTATTACGGTAATGATACTGGTGTTGAGCCTGACTGTACTTTTTCCCGGAAAAGAGGCACTGGCAGCCTTGTTGGCCTTGTTGAGCCCTATAGTTTATTATTTACTATTGCATATATTTCGCTCGGGTTTGAAGCAGGAATTCAGTTTTAAGGTTCGTTCATTAGAAGAGAACATAAGTATTGAGCTATGAATATAGTATTGATTGCTGTTATTGTTTTAGGAGGTACCGGTGTTATACTGGCTTCTGTTATATTTTTGACAGCCAGGAAATTTAAAGTTTTCGAAGATCCCAAAATCGATGAAGTGCAGCAGGCCTTACCTGCCGCAAATTGCGGTGGATGCGGTTATCCCGGTTGTCGGAATTTTGCCGAGGCCTGTGTCAAAAGCGAGAACCTCGACGGCCTGTTTTGCCCGGTGGGCGGCAACGAGGTTATGAAGTCGGTGGCTTCTATTCTGGGCCGCGAAGCCGTACAGGCTGAGCCGATGCTAGCCGTATTGCGCTGTAACGGAACATGTGCCCACCGGCCCAAAACCAACCAATACGAAGGAGTGTCAAGCTGTATGGCAGCATCGCTGTTATACGGAGGAGACACTGCCTGTACCTATGGTTGCCTGGGTATGGGCGATTGCGTGGCTGTATGCCAGTTTGATGCCTTATCCATGGACAAGGAAACCGGCCTGCCGGTAGTGGACGAAGCCAAATGTACGGCTTGTGGAGCCTGCGTCAGAGCCTGTCCGAAAAACTTGTTCGAATTGCGCAAGAAAGGGCCCAAATCGAGGCGAATCTTTGTATCCTGTATGAACAAGGACAAAGGCGCCCTGGCCCGAAAAGGCTGTGCCGTAGCTTGTATCGGTTGCGGTAAATGCGAACAGGTATGTGCCTTTGATGCCATCACCATCAAAGATAATCTGGCTTACATCGATTACAATGCCTGCCGGCTCTGCCGTAAATGCGTGGAGGTTTGTCCCACCAACTCCATATGGGAATTGAATTTTCCGCCCCGGAAAAAAGCGGCCGAACAAGATGTCCCGGCCGGAACTGAAACGGGTAAAAACACAGCATCAGTTTAATTAAATCTTGAATACCGGGAGAACTTAGAGGAATTCTCCGAAAATATATGTCAATGAGAACTTTTTCGATGGGAGGTATACATCCTCCCGAAAATAAAATCTCGGCCGGTAAGGCCATAGAGCAAATGCCACTGCCCGCACAGGTGACAATCTTGCTTAACCAACATTTGGGAGCACCAGCCCTTCCTTTGGTTCAAAGAGGAGACCGAGTCAAAACCGGGCAGCTTATTGCCAAGGCAGCCGGTTATGTTTCGGCCAATATTCACTCTTCGGTAACGGGCAAAGTGTTAAAACTCGATGAGGTCTACGATCCGGGCGGCTACCGTCGTCAGGCTGTCATCATTGAGGTGGAACCCGACGAGTGGGTCGAAGACCTTGTTTTGAGTTCTACACTAAAAAGAGAGTGCACACTGAGCCCCGAAGATATAATACAAAAAATTCAGGACGGTGGTGTAGTAGGTATGGGTGGAGCCAGTTTCCCGACTCATGTCAAATTGAGTCCTCCTCCCGGCAGCAAGCCCGAGGTGCTTATTGTAAACGCCGTGGAGTGTGAACCTTACCTCAGCTCCGATCATCAGCTGATGTTGGAAAAAGGCATGGAGATTATTGTAGGAACCAAAATTATGATGATGGCCCTCAAGGTGCAAAGGGCTGTAATTGCAATAGAAAACAACAAACCCGATGCCATCGGCTTGCTTGAAAGACTGGCCATTCCCTATTCACAAATAGAGGTGATGCCCTTGGCCGTCCATTATCCCCAGGGTGGAGAAAAACAACTTATTGACGCCGTGCTTGGCCGTCATGTGCCCTCGGGAGCTTTGCCCGTGGTGACAGGAGCAGTGGTGTTGAATGTGGGCAGCGTCTTTGCCACCTACGAAGCGGTGCAAAAAAACAAACCCGTCATAGACAGGGTAGTCTGTGTAACGGGCAAAAGCGTAAAGAAGCCGGGCAATTATCTTTGCCGCATCGGAATTTCCATACAGGAATTGATCGATTTTGCCGGCGGTATGCCCGATTCTGTAGCCAAAGTGATTTCCGGCGGCCCTATGATGGGTAAGGCTTTGATTAATACGCAGGTTCCGGTCAGCAAAGGAACTTCGGGTATTTTGCTGATGGACAGCAAAGAAGCCCTACGTAAAAAAGTGTACAACTGCATTCGTTGCGGCAATTGCATTGAGGCCTGCCCCATGGGCTTGGAACCCTATTTATTGATGAATCTTTCGGAATTGTCTGATTGGGAAAATATGGAAAAAGAATGCATTATGGATTGTATTGAATGTGGTTGTTGTTCCTATGTTTGTCCTTCGAACCGGCCTTTGCTCGATCATTTAAGGGTGGGTAAATTTAAGGTGGGAGCCATAATCAGAGGAAGAAAAAACCAATAAGCTATGGAAAACAAACTCTATGTATCGATGTCTCCGCACATTCACAGTGGCGACAGCATAAGCAGGAAAATGTGGGATGTCATAATTGCTTTGATACCCGCATTGCTGGTTTCGCTTTATTTCTTCGGGCTGGGCTCCCTGTTGGTTACATCCGTTTCGATTGCCTCCTGTGTGCTGTTTGAATACCTGATCGGGCGATTTTTGCTCAAACAGGAAAGCAGCATTCGCGATGGGTCGGCTATACTGACAGGTCTGTTGCTGGCATTCAACCTGCCATCCAATCTTCCTTTGTGGATAGTGGCGATTGGTGCACTGGTGGCGATCGGTATGGCTAAAATGTCTTTTGGCGGACTGGGCAACAATATTTTCAACCCGGCTTTGGTGGGCAGGGTTTTCCTGTTGATCTCTTTTCCCCAACAAATGACGTCATGGCCATTGCCTAAAGCTCTTAATCTTAATTATTTGGATGCTGCCACAGGAGCCACTCCCTTGTCGTTTATGAAATCGGGCCGTTTGGATCGTTTGCCTGATACCCTGGATATGTTTATAGGCAACACCGGAGGAAGTATCGGAGAAGTTGCTACAGTTGCATTGATACTGGGAGGCCTCTTTTTGTTGATTCGTAAAGTGATCAGCTGGCATATTCCGGTATCGATATTGCTTACAGTCTATATTTTTACAGGCATACTCAGAATAGCCAGTCCCGAACTGTATGCCGATCCGCTCAGTCATATGCTTACGGGCGGCCTGATGCTGGGAGCCGTTTTTATGGCTACCGATTACGTCACTTCGCCCATGGTAAAAAAGGGCCAGGTGATTTATGGCGTGGGTATCGGCATTATAACGGTATGCATACGGGTTTTTGGCTCGTATCCCGAGGGAGTCTCTTTTGCCATTTTGATGATGAACGGAGTGACACCTCTGATAAATGCCTATTGTAAACCTAAACGTTTTGGGGAGGTAAAATGAAATGAAAAAACTGGAATCCTCATTCAAAAACATGATCCTGGTGCTGGGCAGCATTACTATAGTAGCTGCTGCTGCCCTGGGCTGGGTAAACGGACTCACTTCCGAGCCCATACGATTGGCTGCCATAGCCAAACAGGAAAAAGCCATTCGCATGGTGTCGCCCGAGTTTGACAACCAACCTGTACAGGAACAATACGAACTAAGCGATTACGAAGGCAACCGCTTAGTATGTTTCCCAATCAAAAAAGAAGGAAAACTGTTGGGAGTAGCCATCGAAACTTTTTCCATGAAAGGTTTCAATGGAGAAGTCCGATTGATGTTAGGACTTAAACCCGATGGTACGATCAATAATTATGAAGTATTGAAGCAGACCGAAACACCGGGCCTGGGTACTCAGATGACCTCCTGGTTCAAGACGGACAAAAATAAGCAAAGTATATTAAACAAAGATCCGGGCAAGGATAAGGTCTGGGTGGCCAAAGACGGAGGAGATATTGATGCCATCACCGCTGCCACCATCACTTCCAGAGCCTTTCTGGATGCCGTAGACCGGGCTTACCGCGCATATATGGAGCACGGGGGTACCGTAGTAGATGTAGTTACAACCGCAACTATCGAAGAAAAGGAGGCGCAAAATGAAGAAGAATAAATTCAGTATACTCTTGAACGGGCTCATCACCGAAAATCCCATTTTTGTGCTTATGCTGGGTATGTGTCCGACCCTGGCCACGACCACATCTGCCATCAATGGCCTGGGAATGGGCCTGGCCACCACTTTTGTTTTGATTTGTTCCAATCTGGTGATTTCGCTCATCAAAAACCTGGTGCCCGAAAATGTTCGGATACCTTCGTACATTGTTGTTATTGCTACTTTTGTGACTATCCTCGAAATGTTGATGCAAGCTTATTTGCCCTCCTTGCACGAGAGTCTGGGACTTTTTATTCCTCTGATAGTAGTCAACTGTATAGTACTGGGCAGAGCCGAATCCTACGCTTCCAAAAACAAGGTGTTAGATTCAGCGCTCGATGGCATCGGTATTGGATTAGGTTTCACCTTTGCCCTGGGTTTGCTGGGGATGATACGTGAATTACTGGGAGCCGGCACCTTATTCGGTTTACGGATTTTCCCCGAACATTACGGTATGCTCATGTTTATTCTGGCTCCGGGGGCTTTCATAAGCCTGGCGTATCTCATTGCTATTGTTAACCGCATAAGAAAAGTATCATGATCTATATCACTATCTTTATTGCAGCCGTGTTTGTTAACAACATTGTGCTGTCGCAGTTTTTGGGGGTCTGCCCTTTTTTGGGAGTATCCAAAAAGATCAGTACTGCCTTGGGTATGTCGGGGGCGGTAGCTTTCGTGCTTACGCTGGCAACCATTATTACCTGGCTGATTTTTAATTATTTGCTGGAACCTTATGAGCTGACTTTTTTGCAAACCATCAGTTATATTCTGGTGATAGCAGCCTTGGTACAGCTGGTTGAGATTATTCTTAAAAAAGTTTCCCAGCCTTTGTATCAGGCCTTGGGTGTATATTTACCGCTGATTACCACCAACTGCGCTATCCTTGGTGTTGCCATTTTGGTAATTCAAAAGGAATTTAATTTATTGGAATCGGTGGTATTTGCCTTTTCAACAGCAATAGGTTTTGGGCTGGCTCTGGTCTTGTTTGCGGGCATTCGTGAACAACTCAGCCATACCAAAATACCCAAAGGCATGCAGGGCACTCCGATAGCTTTGCTGGTAGCCGGCTTGCTGGCCATGGCTTTTATGGGATTTTCGGGTATAGTTAAATTATAAAATTATGGCAGCATCTATTCTTGTTACCGGCGGCACCGGCTATATAGGTTCACATACCGTGGTCGAACTGCAGCAGTCGGGTTATCATGTGGTAATCGTAGATAATCTTTCCAATTCAAATAAATCTGTGCTTGACGGCATCAAAAAGATTAGCGGTATCAGGCCTGATTTTGAATTGGCCGATTGTACCGATTTCAAAGCCATGGAGGAATTATTCCGCAAATACGGCACCATCAAGGCTGTCATTCATTTTGCAGCCAACAAAGCCGTGGGCGAATCGGTCGAAAAACCATTGCTCTATTACAGGAACAATTTGATTTCGCTAATGAATTTATTGGAACTGATGCCCAAATATGGGGTGGAGGCACTGGTCTTTTCTTCTTCCTGTACGGTTTACGGCCAGCCCG
>JAQUTN010000126.1 GCA_028694375.1 Bacteroidales bacterium | reverse complement strand
ATTCTGCGGTGAGCGCATAGACCTGAGGCGTTGGGATCTGAGAGAACGTTTCGACAGAGAGCTCCTGGCGATGAATTATATGCATTCTTCTTCCATTCAGCTCATCAAAAAAGCAAATCGGATTTTTCCTATCATCGAGCCTATACTCAAGGCTAACCACATCCCGGATGATATCAAATACCTGGCTTGTATCGAAAGCAATCTCAACCCCAGAGCTTTGTCACCGGCAGGAGCAGCAGGTCTTTGGCAATTTATGCCTGAAACAGCGCGAGAATACGGCCTGCAGGTAGATGATCAGATTGACGAACGTTATCATATCGAAAAAGCCACCGTGGCTGCTTGCAAATACCTCAAAGACGCCTACCAAAAATTTGGCAATTGGAGCACGGTTGCGGCCGCATATAATGCCGGCATGAGTCGCATAGCGAACGAACTTAAAAGGCAGGGAGTAGTTAACGCGCTGGATTTGTTTTTGAACGAGGAAACTTCGCGTTATGTATTCCGTGTAATGGCCGCCAAAGATTTTATGGAAAATCCCGCCAAATACGGTTTTGTGTTTTCTGCCGAATATTTGTACATGCCTTTGCAATATAACTACGTTAGTATTCATAAATCCATAGGTGACTGGGTAGAGTTTGCAAAAGAACAGGGCTTAACTTACCTGCAGTTCAAAGAAGCTAATCCCTGGTTGCGCGACCGCCAACTAAACAATCCCAGGGGCAAAATTTATAACATTGCCATCCCCATGGAATCTTCTCAGTATTTTGATGTTGAAAATATCTACATACATCAAAAAAACTGGGTCAAAAACAAGTAATGGCTTTATCAGGCATAATGAACGAGGCATCAAAAGATCATATATGTGTATATGGAGCGCGGGAACACAATCTCAAAAACATTGACGTTCAGATTCCCCGCAACAGCCTGACTGTGATTACCGGCCTGAGTGGCAGCGGTAAATCCTCCCTGGCTTTTGATACTATTTTTGCCGAAGGGCAGCGTCGTTACATCGAAACTTTTTCTGCCTATGCCCGCAACTTTCTGGGCAATCGAGAGCGCCCCGATGTGGACAAGATAACAGGACTGAGCCCGGTCATTTCCATCGAGCAAAAAACCACTAACAAAAATCCCCGCTCTACAGTGGGCACCCAGACCGAAATCTACGATTATCTCCGCCTGCTCTATGCCAGGGCAGGAGAGGCCTATTCCTATCTGAGCGGTGAAAAGATGGTCAAATACACCGAAGAACAAGTGCTGAAGCTGATTTTGGAAAAATATAACAACAAAGCGATTTATGTGCTGGCTCCGGTAGTGCGTACCCGCAAAGGCCATTATAAGGAATTGTTTGAATCACTCAGAAAAAAAGGCTATTTAAATGTACGTGTTGATGGAGATTTTCAGGAAATTATTCCCGGCATGAAACTGGACCGTTACAAGAATCACGACGTTGAGGTGCTCATAGACAAGCTGATTGTTAGTCAAAACGACAGCAGCCGGCTGAAAAAAAGCCTGCAGGTAGCTTTCAGACAAGGAAACGGGTTGATTCTGATTTTCGACAAAACTCAACAGGAACTCAGGCATTACAGCAGCCAACTGATGTGTCCGCTTACCGGGCTTTCCTACAGCGATCCGGCTCCTCATACCTTTTCGTTCAACTCTCCCCAGGGAGCTTGTCCGCGTTGCAAAGGGCTGGGTGTTATCAATCAGATCGATTTAAACAAAATTATTCCCGACGACAGTAAATCTATATTTGAAGGAGGTATTTTACCCTTGGGCAAATATCGAAACAGCATGTTATTCTGGCAAATAGAGGCTTTGGGCGAAAAACACGGTTTTCAGCTCAAAACTCCCATCAGGGATATTGCTCCCGATGCCATGGAAGAGATTCTGAACGGTTGCGAAGAAAGACTGCCCATCAAAAACTCCACTCTGGGCCTGTATAATTACAATGTACATTACGAAGGTGTCATCAAGTATATTCAACTTCAACACGACGAAGACAGTCCCTCGGATGCGCAAAAATGGGCTGAACAATTTATAAGTACCGCTACTTGTCCCGAATGTAAGGGCAACCGACTCAAAAAAGAAGCTTTGCATTATCGTCTGGCCGGCAAAAACATTGCCGAACTAGCCGACATGGATGTTAAAGAGCTGGCTCAATGGATAGATGAACTGGGGCCTCTTTTGAGCGAAAAACAAAAACGTATCGCCTCGGAAATCGTGAAGGAAATTTCGCAGCGTCTGCAATTTCTGCTGGATGTTGGACTGAATTATCTTTCGTTGAACAGGCCTTCGGCCGGACTTTCGGGCGGGGAAAGTCAACGTATCCGCCTGGCTACGCAAATCGGCTCCCAGCTGGTGAATGTGCTGTATATTCTGGATGAGCCCAGCATTGGTCTGCATCACAGAGACAACCAGCGTCTGATTGATTCTCTGAAAACCCTCCGGGACAAAGGTAATTCTGTCATTGTGGTAGAACACGACAAAGACATGATGTTGGCTTCCGATTACATACTGGATCTTGGGCCAAGAGCGGGCAGATTGGGAGGCCAACTGAATTGTGCCGGCAGCCCCGGCGACCTGGTGCATGCTTCAACTTTAACTTCCGATTATCTGAACGGGAAATTACAGATCCATGCTCCCACGGTGTATCGCCCCGGAAACGGCCGTTTTTTGAGACTAAAAAATTGCAGTGGCAACAACCTCAAGCAAGTGAATGCGGCATTTCCCCTGGGAAAATTAATTGTCGTAACCGGGGTTTCCGGCAGCGGAAAATCCAGCCTGATCAACCATACCCTGCATGCCGCCCTGAGTAAGCATTTTTATCGCAGCCATCAGGAAGCCTTGCCTTACGAAAACATCGAAGGTTTAGAATATATTGACAAAGTGGTCGATGTAGACCAATCTCCCCTGGGACGCAGTCCGCGCTCCAACCCGGCCACCTATTGCGGAGTTTTTTCCGACATTCGCAATTTATTTGTCAGTCTGCCCGAATCCAAAATACGAGCCTACAAACCGGGGCGTTTTTCTTTCAATGTGGCCGGAGGACGTTGCGAAACCTGCAAAGGTAACGGCTACATGGCTATAGAAATGAACTTTCTGCCCGAAGTATTTGTGCCCTGCGAATCTTGCCGAGGCAAACGTTACAACCGCGAAACCCTGGAGATTCGTTTCAAAGGCAAATCCATAGCCGATGTCTTGGATATGACCATTAATATGGCGGTAGATTTTTTCGAAAATCAGCCGCAAATCTTACATAAAATTAAAACCATTCAGGAGGTAGGCCTGGGTTATATAAAACTGGGACAGCCTTCCAACACTTTATCCGGAGGTGAATGTCAACGCATCAAACTGGCCGCCGAACTTGCCAAACGGGATACAGGCAACACCTTGTATATTCTGGACGAACCCACCACCGGCTTGCATTTTGACGATATCAGGGTTTTGATGCTGGTGGTTAACCGATTGGTCGACAAGGGCAATACTGTCATCATCATTGAACACAATCCGGATGTCATCAAGATGGCCGATCACATCATTGATATGGGCCCCGAAGGCGGAAAAGAAGGTGGAAAGATTCTCTTTACCGGCACACCTCTGGAGCTGGCTTCCGGTAATCACAGCTATACAGCAGCTTGTATTAAAGATTTATTATGAGCAAATTACAGCCTTATGTACAAGTTGAAAACCTGAGTAAATCATTTGGTGATTTAGTCCTTTTTCAGGGAATCTCCTTTGGTATTGCCCAACAACAACGCCTTGCCCTGATTGCTCAAAACGGCAAAGGCAAATCCACTTTGCTCGATATTCTGGCCGGGAACAAGGATTACGAAGAAGGTTCAGTGGTTTTTCGCCGCGACCTCAAACTTGCCTATCTCAAACAATCGCCTGAATTTGACCGGGAGCTGAGCGTTTTTCAGGCTTGCTTCCAGGCCGTCGACGAAGTGACCGATACCATAGCCCGCTACGAACTAAAAATGCAACAAATAGCCGGAAAAGCCATGGATGCTGAAGCCGAAGAATTGTTACATCTTATGGACCACCACAAAGCCTGGGATTACGAGGTTAAGATCAAACAAATACTGAGCAAACTGCAAATTCCCGATTTTAACCAAAATGTAGGGCAACTTTCGGGCGGGCAGCTAAAAAGACTGGCTCTGGCCAAGGTGTTGATTACCGAACCCGATTTGCTTATTCTGGACGAACCCACCAACCACCTGGACCTGGATATGATAGAATGGCTGGAAAATTACCTCACCAAATCGGGCATTACATTGTTGATGGTTACGCACGACCGTTATTTTCTGGACCGGGTCTGTAACAACATTCTGGAACTCGAAGACAAACAGCTTTACAGCTACAACGGCAATTATGCCTATTATCTGGAAAAACGTCGCGAAAGGTTGGAAAATTTTAATGCCGAACTGGAAAGGGCGCAAAACCTGTATCGCAAAGAACTCGAATGGATGAGGCGTATGCCTCAGGCCAGAGGCACCAAAGCCAAAGCCCGCAGTGATGCTTTTTATGAACTGGAAGAACGGGCAGCGCAACAACACAAAACAGAACAAATGAAGCTGGGAGTTAAAGCCAGCTACCTGGGTTCCAAAATTTTTGAAGCCAAGTATATTTCCAAATCCTACGGCGATCTGAAACTGCTGGATCAGTTTTATTATCAATTTGCTCCTTTTGAGAAAGTCGGTATAGTAGGCGCCAACGGCAGCGGTAAAACCACTTTTCTTAAATTGCTTATGGGAGAGGAATCTTGCGACGAGGGCAGTATCGATATCGGAACTACTGTACGTTTCGGATATTTCAGTCAGGACGGTCTGTCGTTTGAAGACAACAAAAAAGTGATTGATGTAGTACGCGATATCGCCGAAGAAATTTCGTTGGGTAATGGCAAAAAATTGAGTGCCTCACAATTTCTCAACCATTTTTTGTTTAGTCCCGAAACACAGCATAATTACGTGTCTAAACTCAGTGGAGGTGAAAAGCGTCGGCTTTATTTGTGTACCGTATTGATGACTAATCCGAATTTTCTGGTACTGGATGAGCCCACCAACGATCTGGATATACTGAGCCTGAACATACTCGAAGAATATTTAGCTTCTTTCAAAGGCTGTGTATTGGTGGTTTCGCACGACCGTTTTTTTATGGATAAAATTGTGGATCATTTGCTGGTATTCGAAGGCGACGCCGTCATCCGGGATTTTCCGGGCAATTATACACAATACAGAAGCTGGAAAGAACAGCAGGAAGCTTTAGTCAGAAAAGAAAAAGAATCGGAACGAAAAAGCAAAACCTATTCTCCTGAGCTTGATCAGCCAAAAGAAGACAGTGCTTCCAGGCGCAAACGAACTTATCGCGAAGAACAGGAATTTATCGCTCTCGAAAAAGAAATTGCACAGACCGAAGATAGTATTGCCCTGCTCGAAAATGAACTGGCTTCGGGGCAATTGGAGGGTGCTGTGATTGAGCAAAAATGTATTATACTCTCCAAACTTAACCAGGAACTCGATAAAAAAGCACTGCGCTGGATGGAACTGGGTGAGCTGGAAAAAAAATAAGAAAAAGCCTTTTAAAGCTTTTGTTGTTTGGTATAAATAACGTACTTTTGCGCCCGTTCTGAAAAACAGAACAAGACTCCGTAGCTCAGTTGGTAGAGCAATTGACTCTTAATCAATGGGTCGAGGGTTCGAGCCCCTCCGGAGTCACTATAAAGG
>JAQUTN010000125.1 GCA_028694375.1 Bacteroidales bacterium | reverse complement strand
TCGATGAAATTGTCGTGAAAAGTGGAATTTTGTTCCGGATCGAGCACCTCCAGCAAAGCCGAAGAGGGATCGCCCTGGGCATCACGGCTCAGTTTATCTATTTCGTCCAGTATGAAAACCGGATTTGACGTTCCCGCTTTTATAAGGCTTTTTACAATGCGTCCGGGCATGGCACCGATGTATGTGCGCCTGTGTCCTCTTATTTCGGCTTCGTCGTGAAGACCGCCCAGCGAAATTCGCAGGTATTTGCGCCCCAGTGATTCGGCCACAGATTTACCCAGAGAAGTTTTACCTACCCCGGGAGGGCCATACAAGCAGATGATGGGCGACTTCATATCGCCTTTGAGCTTAAGCACCGCCAGGTGTTCCAGAATGCGCTCTTTCACTTTGTCCAGGCCAAAATGATCTTTGTTCAGGGTTCTTTTGGCCCGGTTTAAATTAAAATTATCTCTGGAGTATTCGTTCCAAGGCAGATCGAGCAAGGTCTGGAGGTAATTCATTTGGGTGGAATAGTCCGGAGAATGCGGACTCATACGTTCCATCTTCTGAATTTCTTTTTTAAAGACCTTCAGGGTGTCAACAGACCATTTCTTGTTTCTGGCTTTGTTTTTTAATTCTTTAATATCCTGTTCCTGAGCGCTTCCACCCAACTCATCCTGTATGGTTTTGATCTGTTGCTGCAAAAAGTATTCCCTTTGCTGTTGATTCATGTCTTCTCTGGCTTTGGATTGTATGGAGACTTTGAGCTCCAGTAGCTGAGATTCTTTGTTCATGATATCCAACAACTTATAGCAACGATCTTTGAAATTATCGGTTTGTAGCAGCCCGAGCTTGTCCTGAATCTTGAAAGCAAAGTTGGCACAGATGAAATTGACCAGGGCAAAGGGCTTTTCGATATTGCGAATAGCAAAAATGGCTTCCTGAGGGATGTTGCCCGAAGAGTTTTTGATAATCTTGACTGATAAATCTTTGATGGCTTGAATCAATGCCTCATACTGCTGATCTTCTGTTTCGGGCAGTATGTCTTCGCGTATCTGAATGCGCCCTTTTAAGTAGGGTTCTGTCAGGGTGAGTTCATCCAATACGCAGCGTTTGATAGCTTGCAGGATGATGGTGGTTGAATTGTCGGGCATTTCCAGCACCCTGATGATGCGGCAAACGATGCCCACCGGAACCAGATGTTCCTGACCGGGTTCTTCGGTCTTGGCGTCCTTTTGGGTGAAGACAGCAATGATGGTATTTTTATGATAGGCTTCCCTGACCAGACGCAATGATTTGTTACGACCTATACTGACAGGCATAGCCACTCCCGGAAACAAGACCATATTGCGCAGGGGCAATATGGGTAAAGTATCCGGTAAATCGGTTTGGTTAAGCGCTTGCTCTGATTCGTCCTCGGAAATCATGGGAATAAAATCCCCTTCTTCTTCATCGGAAGAAAACAGTTGTTTTGAAAAAAGAGTAATCATGACAATAATTCCACAAAACCGGATTTATTTTGATCCGGAGCCGGTATAACGAGCGTTTAGTGCTTTGACGATATCCTTGGTAATATTATACATATCATTTGAAATCATAATATTATCGCTCATTGTATTGCTAAAGATCAGATGATATTTTTGGTTTTGGTTGTAGATTTTTAAAAATGAATAGATGGTATCCCTCAATTGCTCGTTCATTTTTTGCATTTCTGCGGCCAGTTCCTGTGAGAGATTTTCGTCCAGTTGTTGCAACTCCTGCTGTTTTTGCACAAGGCGTTGTTGTTCGCTTTGCAGCCTTTGTTGCGTTAAAAAGGCGTTGTTCTCGTATTTGCGCTGGAATTCGGCTGCTTCCTGTTCAAACTGGCGGGCCTTTTGATTGTAACTGGCCTGAGAATTTTCTCTTTTACGCAGCAATTGCTCATTCAGGTCTTTGGAATAATTGTAATCCAAAAGCAGGGAGTCGAGATTAATGTAGGCGATGGGTAATTTTACTTCCACTTTGCCTGAATCACTTTGCGAAAGAATGGCGGTGCTTGATGACTTTGTGTCTTTGTTGAAAAATAATACATAAAGCACTATTAAGGCAATGGCCAAAATAAGGTTGCTGATCAGGTTGATTTGCTTCATATCAGAATTTGAGTTTAAATTACTTGTTTCTGGCCAGGCTGTCCTGACGGGCTGCACAACAAATGCCTTTATCTCTGAGGGCTTTATTGCCTTCGACATGACTGTTGGGAAATTTTCCGCCCTTTACAAAAAAGACCCTGATCCCCAGCAAGAGAATGGCGATTCCGACAATCAATAAAGTGAAAAGAATAATTTGCCACATGATAATAACAATTGAGCATGCAAAGATAGGACAATCTATTGTTCAAACCCTCAAGTTTTATTATTTTTGTAGCAATTTCCTGAGAAGAAATCCAAAATTAACTATTTTTATTGGAATAATCACATAACTCTTTAACAGATATAAAATGAAAACATTGGACAATTTGAAACCGGCTTTGATTTGGTCATATTTCTTAGAAATCACCAGGATTCCGAGGCCTTCGGGAAAAACTCAGGCCATACAGGATTGGCTGTTGCATTTTGCAAAAAAACATGCACTTGAATATACTAAAGATGCGGTAGGGAATGTTATAATACGTAAAGCGGCAACCAAAGGCATGGAGCACCTGGAATCCGTGGTATTGCAATCGCATATGGATATGGTTTGTGAAAAAAACAGCGGCGTGCAGCACGATTTCGAGAAAGATCCCATCGATGTTTATATTGACGGAGAGTGGCTCAAAGCCAAAGGCACTACTCTGGGAGCCGACAACGGCATTGGTATGGCTGCCCAGCTGGCAGTATTGGCTTCGGATGATGTAGAGCACGGTCCCCTGGAATGTTTATTTACCGTAGACGAAGAAGTTGGTTTGGTAGGAGCTTTCAATATTCAGGCCGGTTTTATGCGTTCCAAACGTTTGCTCAATCTCGATTCCGAAGACGAAGGCATGTTGTTTATCGGTTGTGCCGGCGGCATCAATACTAAAGCTTATTTTGAGTTTGAAAAAGAAAAAGCCAAAGAAAAGTTGTTCTTTTTTCAACTAAGTGTATCCGGCCTCAAAGGTGGACATTCCGGTTGTGACATTCACGAAGGCCGGGGGAACGCCAATCAGTTGCTGTCCCGTTTCCTTTGGCAGGAATCCCGGCTGAACGAGCTTTATCTCGTCGATTTCAAGGGAGGCAATCTAAGTAACGCCATTCCCCGCGAAGCTTCATGTATTGCTGCCGTGCCCTTGGCTCAAAAGGAGGAGGTCAGTGCCAGAGTCAATATTTTCGAGGCGGAACTTCAAAATGAATTTTCTTCAATGGAGCCCGGGCTGAAATTCACAATTGAATCGCACGATGCAGTGGGAGAGGTCTTGAAAAAAGCCGACAGCGAGCGTTTTATTCAGGCCATGTATGCCTGTCCTAACGGCGTCATTGCCATGAGTAAAGAAATTGAAGGTTTGGTGGAAACTTCGACCAATCTGGCTTCCGTTAAGCCGCTAACCGAAAACAGCTGGCTGATTACCAGTTCGCAACGCAGTTCCATTGAATCATCTAACAAAGATATTTCACACAGGGTGGAAGCCATCTTCCGGCTGGCAGGTATGAAAGTGGAACACAACGAAGGTTACCCGGGCTGGAAACCCAATCCTGATTCTGAACTGGTAAAGATTATGCTTAAAACTCACAAGGAAGTGCTGGGTTATGAGCCAGTTCTCACAGCTATTCATGCAGGCCTGGAATGCGGTCTTTTCCTCCAGAAATACCCCGATCTGGATATGGTTTCCTTTGGCCCCACGATGACCGGTGTGCATTCTCCCGACGAGAAACTGAATATTCCCACGGTGGAAAATTTTTGGAATTGGCTGGTAAGGAGCTTAAAACAGATGTAATTGCCTTAGGGATTACAATAATGACCTGCTTGTATGTAAGCAGAGGTTTTTTTGAAAAAGGAATAATATGAACTTGGTGTCACGCTTGTTAATGCCCGGATTGTTGAGCCTGTTGCTGGCTGCTGCTTCCTGTACGCGCGATCATGGTTTTGAACAGGAGGGTATGTTGCGTTTACCGACAGATACGCTCAGTTTTGACACTATTTTTTCGAGTATCGGTTCTACTACAGCCCGAATCAAGATTTACAATCCCTATAAACAAAAGTTGCTTATAACTGATATTGGATTGAAAACGCAGGGCAACAGTGGTTTTCGTCTGAGTGTTGACGGCATTTCGTCTTCGACCTTCTCGGATGTGGAACTTTTACCACAAGACAGCCTGTACTTGTTTGTTGAAATTACAGCAGGCTTGCAAGGGCTTGCTACTCCTGTGCTGATCGAAGATGCTATCTATTTTGTTACCAACGGACATCATCAGGAAATCGCTTTACAGGCCTATGCCCGGGATGCTCTTATCTGGAGAGGCAAACGTATAGTACAAGACACCTTGCTTCAAGCTCAATTGCCTTATCTGATTTACGACAGCCTGGTGATAGATCCCGGAGTGGTGCTGAGCATAGATCCCGGTGTCCGGTTGCATTTTCACGACCAGGCAGCCCTGGTGGCCTATGGCAGCATCAAAGCCAGAGGTGATGCCGATAATCCTGTTATTTTCAGGGGAGATCGCCTGGATAAACTTTTTGTGGACTTCCCCTACGAGTATTATCCCGGGCAATGGTATGGTATATATCTGGACAAAGAGAGTTACGGCAATGAATTTGATTGGGTGGAGATCCGCGGCGCTTATTACGGTATTATTGCCGATTCATCTTCTTTGGAGCAGCGTAAACTGGATATAAGCAACTCTGTGATTTTCAACATGGTTTATTCTAATTTATACAGCATTCATTCCAATATCAGGGTAAATAACAGCCTGCTGGCCAACAGTGGCTCCTATACTATACTTGTATTAGGTGGTGATGCTGAATTTGTACATTGTACTATTGCTAATTACCAACGCCTGGTCAATCGGGACGGCCCGACCCTGGCACTGGTCAATTTTTTAGGGGAGGAGGGTAAAGCCCCGGTCTATTATCCTTTGCACAAAGCCCATTTTATAAATAGTATTATCTATGGCTCACAATCGGATGAGTTAGGCCTTGGAATAGCAGAAGAAAGTGCTCATGCTTTCTTTTTCAGAAATTGCCTGATTAGAAACAGTGCTGAGCTAAGGCCTGATTTTACCGAAGCTTGTATTTACAACGAAGATCCTATGTTTAAAAATACCGGTAAAGATTATTTATATAATTTCAGAATCGATTCCCTGTCGGCTGCCATTGATAGAGGGCTTGATAGCTTTGCTCTTGATTTACCCTTTGACCTGGACGGTAACAGTCGGACGGCTGATATTGCTCCCGATCTGGGAGCCTATGAATGGAAATCCACTGACTGAATTGAGCCGAAAAGGCTAAAGCGATTTAGTTTTTTCTTATATTATGCTAAATAATCTTTTTTTCGAGTCAACTATAATCAAAGATTCGACAAAAAGCACTAAAATTGCAGCAAATTTTATAGCTAAGGCTGAAAACCTTGAATGACCATCGCTATGAAGAGTATCAATCTTTTTTTTAAATATAAATCCTACAACGATTTAGTCATGACTTTTTTTAAGAAAACATTCTCTGCTTTGAAAATGGCAGCGATTTTGGTTCTTGCACTTCAATCGTGTCAATCGTGTCAAGAAATCGATCAGGAAGCATACTACACTTTTAAGGGTGAAACCGTCGTTTCTTA
>JAQUTN010000124.1 GCA_028694375.1 Bacteroidales bacterium | reverse complement strand
CCTATAGTGAGCAGCACTTCGTTTTCTTTCACAAATTTAAGCCCCTCGCTGATGTGCTCAAGAAAATCATCCTCTTTTAGAATGACATGGTCCGAGGGAGCAACCACTATATTGGCTTTGGGATTGACTGCCCTGATGTGGTGCGATGCAAAGGCAATGCAGGGAGCGGTATTCCGGCGCTGGGGTTCAAGTAGAATTTGTTTGGGATCTATCCCCGGCAGTTGTTCCTGTATGAGTTTTCCGTATAATTGGTTGGAAACAATGAAAATGTTTTCGGTGGGGATGATTTTACTAAAACGGGAATATGTTTGCTGCAGCAGAGATTGCCCGGTACCGAAAAAATCCAGAAACTGTTTGGGATATGTACTGCGGCTGGCCGGCCAGAAACGGCTTCCGATGCCTCCACTCATAATAACGCAGTAATTGTTTTCCATAGGGTATATTTTAGATTGGAGTTAAGCAAAGATAACTGAATTTATGGTTTTTCGGCAATGTCTGCAGAAGATTTTCTGCCTTTGGCAGCCGGTTCCTGTTTATGAGCATTCCAAAGCGTTGCAGTAATGTCTTTTAACTCCTGTTCCAGCCTTTCCTGTTCGGCGGCAATTTCTTCGGGTGTGCTGCAATAATCCATAATATTTTGATCCATAAGATTGGACACCCGGTAGATATCTCCCTGATACTGGTGCTGAACAAAGAAATCATAAAGACTGATACGATTGACGCTGTTGTATTTGTTGGCACTCACCGTTTGCCTGGATAAGGCATCGCGGGCGGCATCGAAAGCAACCCAAAACAAGGGATAACGCCTAACTTCACCCATTTCGTCTTCGCGTACCAACACCGGGCAAAAAGCAATCGTTTTTATGCGAACCGAGGAATTGCGTTGATCCAGAAAATAGCTCTCTTTGACGTAATAAAGTGTCACTTCCTGGCTGGGAATATCCGCCTCGTCTACCGAAAAAACTGTCAGAGTCGGATTTTTGGAGTCAGGAGTGCTTTCAAAAGGAATCCAGAATCGGTTAAGCAACTCTTCCATATTGACTTTGTATTCGTCCGTAAACATTTCTTTTTTGTCTATGTATTCGTATACAGTCAATTGATTAGAAGCCACCAGTTCAAAAAGCATCGAAAACAAGTTTTTACGTTGTCCATCGGGTTGAGCCGGATGGAGCAGAGGAGCGTTTTTTTCTTTTGTCAGATCGAGCCTACGGTAAACGTCTCTTTGCCAAAGGATGTTATCTGCCTGTATAGAAACAGCTTTGGGAAGTTTGTTTTTCTCCAGCGAAAGGCCGGGCAGGCCCGATGGCACTTGTTCCGGGCTTTTTTGCTCCGGACGGTTTTGAGCAGTAGTTCCCGGTCTGGCTGTAGCGGTGGAGCCAGGAGCCAGTTGGGCATAAATAATCAGGCTGCTGAACACGGCTATAACAAAAAGGCTTATTTTTTTCATAATGCTGCAGAATTTTCTTAGTTGATGATAATTTCCATAGGTGAAAGGGTTTGCTCTATTTTATCGGGCCCCACAACCTTGATACGGGCGATAAAAAAGCGTTGGCCTCTGGTCAGACGACGAATTTGCGATTTTTGCCGGTTCGAGAAATTCGCTCCTTCGGAGATTTCTACGTTGGTATTTCCCATAGAGTCGTAAATCAGGGTTTCGAAAGACAGTACGCTGAAAGGAACATCCAGCAGGTCGTCGTCGAGTGCCGCAATAATGCCCGGAGCATCCATAATACGGGCTTTCGAAAAGGGTTCACCACCACGGTATTTGCGGGTAATATTGTTTTCGTCGGTGTATTCGATGAATGCCCGGGGTTCGGGCAAGGGCCTGACCCTGAAAGGAACTCTGGCTACTTGCTGGCTGCGTCCGTCCATAATGGCATTAACACTTACTATGCATTCTTTGCCTACTTCGGTGGGCAAAGCCTGCCAAACATTGCCTGTACGAGTCAGTCTGCCGTTGTTGACGCTGGCGCTGATGTCCTGGCTGGCTACTCCCGGAACGGAGATACTCAGTTCGTTTTCGATACCGGCATAAAGGACATTCATCATGGTGTTGGAAACGGTTGCTGTTGGCTCTACCACGGTGAATTCTTCGGAGAATTCGTAACGTCTTTTACTGCCGTCTCCGTGTTGCAGTTCGATATGTCCTTCGACGGGAAAAGTCCCTACACGATTGGCATAAAATTCGAACAGGCCGTTTTGGTTGGCCGGCAGGGCCTCGCCGTTAACATAAATATGGGGACGTTGGGTGGAATCTTCGGCCGAAAGCACAATATTGGCCCTGTAACTGCTGCCCCGTACGATGTTTTGAGAATTGGGGATCACGTAGGCTTTGATGCGGTTCACTCTGAAGTCGCCTACGTCAATATTTTTGGTCAGAGTATAAAGCACTTCGCCTTCGGCATGGCGAACATCGTTCTGCAATTTTGAAAGCATGGTAATAACAGCGCTGACGGGCATATTGTCGAACATGGCGGTTTCCCAGTCCTTACCCTGGATTTTGTCTTTGGGCGAAGGTGTAGTAGAAAAATTATCCAGAATGATGCGTTGCTTTAGAGTATCACCCATCATAGAAACCATCTTTTCGCGAAAAGCTTCCATTTCCTGAGCCAGTTCCCGGCCCTTTTTGCCGGTGGGAGGCAACATTACAAAAGCGGTAGCGTTTACGTCTTCGCGTTTGATCACATTGTGAATGTCGGCTTTTTTGCCATCGGCTTTACGAACAATTTCCCATTTTATGTCTTCTACGTAATTGTACATGGAATCGGCAAATTGTTTGACTTCTTGGGCGCGTTGATACCATTCCCCGCTCTTTTCGGGGTTTTGTCGGTATGAACTGTAAAGATCGTCGTACAGTGATTCATTTTGGACACTCGAATTATGAGTGCTCCTGAGCAGGCTGTCTTCGACCAGTTCGAAACCGCCCAGCACGTCGGAGGAGACGTTGAGTGCAAGCATACAGAGCAGCATGATGTACATGAGTCCGATCATTCGCTGTCTGGGGGTTTCGGGAGCGTTGCTGGAAGGCATATTCCTTAGAGATTATTGTTGGTTGTTTTCCTTGTTGTTTTCATCCTGCAGATCCTTGTCAGCGGAATTGTCCGCTGCTTTGGGAGTTTCCTCTGCAGTGTTTTCTTGCTTAGCCTGAGGGCCCTGGTTGGCCATATAAGCCATACCCATCATGGGATTGTTGCCGGGGATCATGGCATTTAACATTCTGGCATAGAACTGATTGAGATTAGCCAAATGATCGGCCATTTGTTGGGTTTCGGTTCTAAAGCGTTCGCTGTCGAGGGCAGAGCCTTCGTACATTTCTTTGATGTGTAGCAAGCCTTTGTTCACCCGGTCAATGGTGTCGATCTGCGAGCTGATGCTCTTGAGTTGTATTCCATAAATAGTATTCAGGCCTTGCAGGTTCAGATTCAGAGCGTCCATCTGTTCCACGTAACCTTTGGAATTGTTGGTAATCTGATCGGAGTTTTCGGTGATATTCTTGTACGAATCGAGCAAGACATTGGAAACTTCGGCCAAAGAACCGGTAGCCCGGCTGAAGCGGTTGAGGTTCTCGGTCATGCCAGCCAGTTGTTGCAGGTAATCTTCGGTCACATTGGTAATATTTGCCAGGGCATTGAGTTGACGAACAGCTTCTCCCATCCGTTTGATGCTGTCTGCCAGCACCTCGGAATCTTCGGGGCTGAGCTGTACCTGGGGAGGAATTCCAAAGCTCTGTGCTGCTTGTTGGGGCGTGATGTCCGCAAAAGGAGCAGCTCCGCGGGCTGGACCCTGATAAGCCCGGGCTTGTGCAGTATCCCCGGGGCTTGCGCTTGCCTGGCCCGTTCCGCCGTTCTGCACTGAAGTTGCCTGGCCGGTTCCGCCCTGAATGATTACGCCCCCGCCCAGCCCCAGATTGTTAAAATCTGGCCGGTCTTCGGCTTTTCTTGATTTGAGCACGGGAAATACTTCTTCCCAGCGATAATTTCGAAAGGGAGGTTCGAAAGCCGAAAGGGCAAATATCAATACTTCCGTACCTAAACCGATAGCCAGCATGGTGTTGGCTCCGTCGAGGTGTAAGAGTTTGAACAAGGTTCCCAGGATGGCCAGAGAGGCTCCAAAACCGTAAAAGAAATTGAATATGGTCTTTCCGCGCTGACTGCCCAGGAAGGCTGCCAATCTGGATTCTTCTCTCTGTTTCTGTTGTTTGTCGGACATAATATGCGATGTTTAATTATTATTTACTGCCTCCGCCTATTTGGCTGCGTACGCAGCGAAATCCAATGTAGGAACGGGTTTCGTTTTGGTATTCGTAGGTTCTTGAGTTTACCTGTATAAACTGAGCAGGATCTTTCCAGGAGCCTCCTCGTACCACTTTGCGCTTAGTAAGATAGGGGTCGTTTTGGCTGCTTTTAAAAGTGAATTCCGGATTCAGGTCGTTCATTTCCTGATACGACGAGGCCGACCAGGTGCTAGAAGTCCATTCGGCTACGTTACCGGCCATGTCGTAAAGGCCATACTCGTTGGCAGGATAGGAGGCTACCTTGACTGGAATTAAACCGCCGTCGGAGGGGAAATCACCCTCACCTGGTTTGAAGTTGGCATAAAAACAGCCTTTTTCGTTGTTGGTAAACTCTCCTTCCCAGGGGAAGCGGGTGACGAGTTTGCCTCCACGTGCGGCGTATTCCCATTCGGCTTCGGTGGCAAGACGATATTCAAGCACTTTTTGGCCTTTGGCCCTGAGTGCGTTGTTGAGGTATTCTGTACGCCAGTGACAAAAGGCTCTTGCTTGTTCCCAGGAGACGCCGACTACAGGGTGGGCTGTGTATCCGGGATGGGAAAAATAGTTGATCAGAGATGGCAGGTTGTAGCTGTTTTCGAAATCGTTCACCCAGCAGGTAGTGTCAGGATAAATTTCCACAATATAGGTATGTACAAAATCCCACAAAGACCTGAGAGGGCGTCTCAATGTTGTACGGACAATTCTCCCGTTTTGGTCATAATAAGCTGTGTCTTTGCTGATCATCACCTGGGGTAGTTCGGCTAAATTGACATCGGTGTTGCGTTCCCTTTTCTCGATAATAAGCTGATTTTCTCTTTTGGAGGCTGCCTCCTGGTCGAACCAGTTGTAGCGGTAGGTGATGCGTTCCGGTACCAGCCTGCGGTCACCCCTGATAGGATCGGGATCTGAAAGGTAATTCAGGGCACTCAGTTCTTCTTCGGTAGCCCGACGGGCATCCGGAATTGGCAGTTTCCAGTTGAGATAGGGAGTGATGGGATCTCCCAGCTGGTTTTCGGTAATTTTGTATTCGTCATTGCCTCCGTAAAAAGGATCGGCCAGTCGTTCACGTATAATGGAATCGCAAACCCATTGTACGAATTGTTTGTATTGACCGTTGGTAATTTCGGTTTCGTCCATCCAGAAAGATCCCACCGAAACCTTCCTCGAAGGGAGCTCGGTACCCCAGATACTGTCTGTGGCAGATTGTCCAAGTTCAAAAGTCCCTTGCCGGATCAATATCATACCGTAAGGATTGGGCTCATTCCACGATGAAGTCTTTACGCCTGTCAGCTCCCCGTTGTCGTAAGAACTGCAGGAAGCCAGCAAGATAAGTGCTGAGCCGATGATCAGGTTTTTTCTCATTGTTTTATAATATTCGAATGCTCTTTTGTTTTTTACTAATCAGTGAGGTGTCGATTTTTTTGCGGTAAGCGATGAATAATTCGTGGCTGCCGCTCGTGAAATAAATCATTTCGCTTATGGGGA
>JAQUTN010000123.1 GCA_028694375.1 Bacteroidales bacterium | reverse complement strand
ATTTTGTAATGTTCATCTACAGGTATACGAACAATGCCTGCTTCGCCCAGACCCATAATTCTCAAAGCTTGATCTATGCAATAATGGGCTTCTTCTGACACAATCAGAGCGTATTGTTTGCCGTTTCCCTTGCTCCAGACATCTTCGTTGGCTTTGATGTTGCGTATGGCCATCAAAGCGGTAAGATTGGCCAGTGAAGCTCCCGAAGTCATAAAACCGTCGGCCTTGTCGGGATCAAATCCCATTTCCTGAGCCAGCTGTTTACACACGATGCGTTCCAAAACCACCGCCGGAGCTCCGATTTCGTATACCACTGTGCCGTTGTTGAGCAGTTCGGTTAATAAGCCGGCCAGGGCAGCTTCGGGAGCCGGAATGGCCACCTGATGCCCCATGTTTTTTGGATTGTGCATATGCAGAGAACGATCTATCAATAGTTTGAAAAATTGTTCCAGATTTCTGTCCCCTTCTTTGTAATCGTTTTGCCAGTATTTAAGCTGATCTTCGGGGCTTTCCCAACGGTTTACAGGTTCTGAACCTTGCAGGGCTGATTCCAGGTAAGTTCCCAGCAAATCTACCAGGAGATGGCCTTGATGTCGAAAGTTTTCTGGGCTAAAAGCTTTAGAAATTAGCGAATTATTCATAAGTTGGGTGTTAGCAAAATATTAAATTTCCTGCCAATCTTGTTTTTCCGGGCCGGACTGAGGCTCCGAGAATTCCTCTGGCGGGGAAAAGACATATTTTTAGATGATTTTTGCTCGAATATGCCCACAAAGATAGTTTATAAATTAAAAAATATCCTGTATTTTTGCTTTTTATAAAATAACGACAAAAGAGGAGATATGGAGTATAAATTACTCTTGGGAGAACATAGCGAAATACAGTTGGCTACTTTTTCGCCGGCCACGAAAAACGGGACGAATGAATACCATGCCCTGATTAAATTAACAAATGTACAACAGCTGGAAGCTCCGGCTCAGCTTGATTTGCTCGAAAAAGCCTACGAAAGTCTTAAGCAGGAAATAGCTCCTGCCGCTGCGGTATGGAAAAGATATTTTTTGAGCGATCCCTGCAACCAGTATACACTTTTTGAGGAACCCGAACTGGCTATATCCCTGGTTGGGCAGCCTCCTTTGGACGGCAGTAAGATGGCTTTGTGGTGCTATTTTGTGCAAGATGGCCAACTCAGTGTGGACAGTAATGTGATTACTCTGTCAAGGCCGGCCTTCAGACACTTTTATTATTATGGATTAAAGGATTTGTCATCAGGATCCTATGAACAGACCATCAGACTTTTCAATAACTTAAAGGAAAGAATGGGCCGGAACAATCTGAATCTGGCTGAACATTTGTTACGGACCTGGATATACGTGCAGGCGGTGGATATTAATTACGAAGGTATGGTCAGAGCCCGCCGTGAGGTTTTTGAGCAGGAAGGATTGAACAAGGACACTCACTTTGTTTCCAGTACCGGTATCGAGGGCAGACATTATTTACCATCGAGTTTGGTTTTCATGGATGCCTATGTGGTGGAAGGGCTCAAAAAAGAACAGCAGAAGTTTTTGTATGCTTCACAACACCTGAGCCCTACCCAACTCTACGGTGTTACTTTTGAACGGGGCACGGCCATAGAATATGGCGACAGAAGACATGTGCTTATTTCGGGTACTGCCAGCATTGACCATCAGGGTCATACTCTGTATCCTTTGGATATTCAGGCACAGACTCTGCGAATGTTCGAAAACGTGGAAGCCTTATTGTCAGAAGCCGGTGCCGGATTTGGAGATTTGGCTCATGTAATTGTATATTTGCGTGACATGGCCGATTATGAGAAAGTAAAATCTCTGGTGATCAGTAAATTACCTGTGGTTCCCAGTGTATTTGTGCTGGCTCCGGTTTGTCGTACTCAATGGTTGGTCGAAATGGAATGTATGGCCATTTTGCCAGTGTCAAATGATAAGTTTGATCCTTTCTAATCAGTCAGTATGCAAAATAAAGGCAAAAAATCGGGCAAAAAGAAAGCAATCAGGCAAGATCTGCCGGAAAAAACTTACACCTGGATCAACCTTACGGGCAGTTTGCTGTTTGCTTTATACAGTTTTTGGTTTTTAGCCGTACATAAGGCAGACCTGATGTTTCGTTTGCAGGAATTGTCTTTATTTTTGTTCGACCGGACTTTTTTCGTCGAACACCTTAACAGTCCCGGGAGACTCCTGGAGTACGCCGGAAAGTTTCTGACTCAATTCTTTTATTTTCCCTGGCTGGGAGCCCTGGTACTGACTCTTTTGCTTGTACTTTGGCAATGGATGTTGATTCGTGCTTTTAATTTGCCCAAACAGCTCCGTTTGCTGAGTTTATTGCCTCCGGCAATGGCTCTGCTGTATATCGGTATGCAGGAATACAGCATTTTTGTGGCCAAGTATGCTGTTTTATCTCAAGTGACAGGTATGCTGCTTAGCGTGTTGCCCTTGTTTGTTGCTGCTTATCTGCCCAAAACCGGTGCTAAGATTTTGTTCTTGCTAGCTTTTGGCGTTTTGACCTATCCTTTTATAGGCTTCTATGCTTTGCTGGGAGCTTTGCTATTGTGGGTCAGATTGTTTACAGAGGGTAAAACTGTTTTTCAAGAGATAGTTCCGGAGGGGGCTCAACCTCAAATCAAATCCATAAAATATTCAAAACTACTCTTAAGGCAGTTGTTGCTTTTGATTTATATCATCGGTATACCGCCCCTGTTCTTTCTTTTGTCAGGACAAAACATCAACCCCAAGTATCTTTTTGCTTACGGTCTGCCGGTGTATGATTACCCCAATACCCCTGTTATGTGGACAGCACTGGTGGCCTGCATTTTGCTTTTGTTTGGCTTGGGTTTGCTGCCTTTCGCCCAAACAGCTAAAGGCAGGCGTAATTGGTGGTTAAACCCACTTTTTTTAGTTCTGGCTATAACATTTGTGCAGGCAGGCTCGTACAAAGACCTGAATTTTGAAACTCAGTTGGCCATGGAAAGAGCCATTTCGGACAACGATTGGGACAAAGTGCTGGAACTGGCTCGTAAACCCAACAAAAACCCCAATCGTTTGATGGTGATATACAGAAATATAGCGCTGTACAATAAAAATCAGCTCTGTGAAAAGATGTTTATGTTCCCCAATTCTGATGAGCCTTTCCATACTAAAAATACCTTGGTAAGCAACACCATTATTGGGGCGCCTGTCAACTGTTTTTATTATGGTCTGCTGAATTATTCGTATCGCTGGAATATGGAGAATATGGTTTTGTTTGGCCCCCGTGTGGAGAATCTCAGGTTTATGATGATGTCTGCCTTACTCAACGGGGAAATGGAGTTGGCCGGGAAATACATTCATATTTTGGAAAAAACTTTGTTCTACAAAAAATGGGCTGAGGAGCATCGGGTATACCTGCAAAATCCGGCTCTTTTGTTGGAGAATAAGCAATACAAAACCCTGCTGGCTCTGACAAAATACGAAAACGTCCTGGGTCAGGATCAACGGGTAATAGAATTGACTATTCTGAATCATTTTGCTCAGTTGAAATCGGGTACTGACGAAATGCTCGAATGGTCGATGTCCTCAGTTTTAACTACTAAATCGGTGTACAGATTCTGGCCGATGTTTTTTGTCTATGTGAACAAAAATCTGCCTTTGCCCCGACATGTTCAAGAAGCGGCTTTGTTGCTTGCTTATTTCGAGAAAAAAGAGCTGGGAGATCTTTTAAAGAGGATGGATTCTCAGGTCTTACAGCGTTTTGATGAATTTAAACGCATTACCGAATCCAATACGCATTTAACAGAAGAGCAGTTGGCTACTTTGCTCAAAAGGTCTTTTGAAAAAAGCTATTGGTATTATTTTTGTTTTGTTAAAGACTTAAAAACCAACTAAGATGGCCTCAAAGACTTTATATTATTTATTAACAGTGCCCTTTATCCTGGTCGTGATTTTTTCCTGCAGTCCGACTTTGCCAAAGGAATACACAGAGTTGAACGAAGAAGTAAGTATCAGCCCCGATTACAGGAATCTGATAATTCCCTGTAACATTGCTCCTTTGAATTTTAAGCTGGATATGCCTGCCGATAAGTTTGTGGTTCGAATTCAGGGAGAACACGATAAAACCATACTATTGAAAGGGCCTAAAGTGTTGATCCCGATAAAAAAATGGAAAGAGCTGCTGGAAGCCAACAAGTCCGGTAAATATACAGTGGAGGTCTATGCTCAAAAGGACGGAGAATGGAAGCGTTATAAAGCATTTACGAATACCATAGCCGCTGATTCCATAGACGAATATCTTTCTTACCGCTTGATAGAACCCTCTTACGTCTTGTACGAAAATCTTTGCATTCGTCAACGTCATTTGGGCAGTTTTTGGGAAAAAGACATTTACAACAACAATCTGGTTTCCGAAAAAGAAGATTTTCAATGCATCAATTGCCATTCTTATCAAAATTATCAAACCGATAATATGCAGTTTCATGCCCGGGCTCATCATGCCGGAACAATGATCGTTAGCGATGGTGTGCCCCGAAAAGTTAATCTTAAAACCGAGCAATTGATATCGGGAGGGGTATACCCTGCCTGGCATCCTTTCGAAAAGCTGATTGCTTATTCGGTGAATAATACCAACCAGTTGTTTCATTCCAAAGACATTCAAAAAGTAGAAGTGCTGGATAGAAATTCCGATCTGATTTTGTATGATATAGAAAAAAATCAGGTCAGCATCATTCAAAACGACAGCATCGCGCTGGAAACTTTTCCTTCCTGGTCGCCCGAGGGCAAGACCTTGTATTACTCTTCTGCCCGATTTGAAAGCAGAACCGGAGATCGGGAAAGCGATTTGGCTACTTTTTATCAGGAAGTGAAATACAACATTTTTTCCCTGCCTTTCGATATCGAAAAGCGCAATTTTGGAAAACCCAGCCTATTGGTAGATGCTGAGTCGATAGGGATGAGTGCATTACTGCCGAGAGTTTCACCCGATGGCAGGTATCTGTTGTTTTCCATGGCCGAATACGGTACTTTCCATATCTGGCATAAAAATAGCGATCTTTATTTGTTGGATTTTCAGAATAATTCTATCAGATCACTCGAAGAAATCAACAGCAAGGATACGGAAAGTTATCATTCCTGGTCGTCAAACGGACGTTGGATTGTATTTAGCAGTCGCAGAGACGACGGATCTTACACTCGTCCATACATAGCCTTTTTCGATGAGCAGGGCCGGGCAGGAAAAGCTTTTATTTTGCCACAAAAGGATCCCGATTTCCATCTGGGTTTTATGAAATCCTACAATATTCCAGAATTTATGAAAGAACCTGTCAGGATTTCTCCCCGGAAATTTGCCCGCAACCTCAAAGGTGATGCTGTGCAGGCGGTAATGCCTTAAGTAATCTTTTTTTCTCAAAGTATAGTATTCCATTTATAAATAACGTACTTTTGCAGTTGCAAAAAAGGGAATCCGGTGCAAATCCGGAACAGTCCCGCTGCTGTAAGGCCGGAGTCAGGCGCAGCCTGGCTTTTATTCCGCTCTAGACCACTGTCCAGGCTTATGGATGGGAAGGTAGGGAAAACAGACCAAGTCAGAAAACCTGTTTGCAGAACATGCCGTCAAAAAGCTTTCGAGGAAAAGCTGAGCATAGGGACATATTATCCCTGCACTCCGGTTCTCCTCATTCTTTACGGCATTAACCAAGGGCGACGCAGGATCGCTGAATTTGCCGCGAGATGAATATAGCAATACGTTTGTTGATTTTA
>JAQUTN010000011.1 GCA_028694375.1 Bacteroidales bacterium | reverse complement strand
ATTCAGACAACGAATGACGATTTGGTTAATGTCGCAACGGCTGAAAACGGTATTGTCGGACAAATCTACCTTCTCCTCGAGTGGGTCGTCAAACCATATCGCTTCGCCATAAATGGAGCCAAGTTTAAGATAGGCCCAGACTTTTAGACGTATGGTGCTGCTGATAAGCGCAGTGAAATTTTTCGAGGACTTCTCGTCCATATTCTCGCCGGCTTTTTCGCGGTAATCGTGCATTTTGTCGATGAAGTCGTTGCAGGCAATGACCACTGCGTAATAGGGAGCCGGGTCGGCATAGGAATTGTCTGAGGTGGGTTCGTAGCTGTAAATTCTTTGCAAATCCAAGGGCGCATTCGAAGTGACCTCAAAGTAATCTCCCCTGGTGTCTGTAAGGATGATGGAATGGTCGGCCGCCTGCTGCATGCGTGTCATGATGCCGAGAAATCCTTTGTACATTTCATCGTCTTCGCTAATGTAGTCGTCTACATTGATAATATCGTCCGGATCGGTTAAAAACATTTCTTCGCAGGATGTCAGGCCTAAAATGGCGGACAGAGCCAGGATGATCAGGTATTTTTTCATAGGATTTAGAAGTTCAGGTTGAATCCGATTTTAAGAGTAACAGGATTGGCTACCTTGGCGAAGTCTATACCATATAGAGCTTCGTCGTAGCTGTAGGCCAGTTCGGGATCGTTGCCAAGATAATTGGTTAAGGTCAGCAGGTTTTCTGCGCTTACCCAAATGGTGCCGGAACGAAACAGCTTGCCGATGGGTTGGTCTACAGAATAACTCAGGCTGAGGCTGCCGAGTTTAATATATGAGCCATCTTCTACCCAACGATCGGAAAAGACGTTGTTTCCGCTGGGATCGTCGTAGGCGACACGGGGCATGGTGGTTTCCTGGTTTTCTACCTGCCAGCGGTTGAGTACAGCCACCGATTGATTGTGGAAATTATCCATCGATTCCAGTTGACGCCTGACAGCATTGTAAATTTTCCCCCCTATACGATAATTAAATTGGGCGTTTAAACTGATTTTCCCGTAACGCACCTGGGTGAAAAGCGAGCCGAAACAATCGGGACTGGTACTGCCCAGCAGTTGTTTATCTTGTTCGTTGATGATCCCGTCTGCGTTCAGGTCGACAAAGCGCACATCGCCGGCCTGGTATTTGCTGCCGTATACGGAGGTGTAGTTGTCTGCCTGAGCCTCCGTGCTTGTTTTGTATATTCCATTCGTCTTGTAGCCGTAAAACTGATAGGGTGTTTCACCTACTTTTAGTCTTACTATGGCGTCTTCTCCTTCGGAGAATTGAGTGTAGTAAATATCCATAGATGACTGTTCACCCAGATCTCTGACTATACTTTTGTTGGTTGTAAGGTTACCGCCCAGCATCCAGCTGAAATTGTTCGTTTCTACAGGTATAAAGCGAGTACTAAGTATGAATCCATCGGTCGAAATGACTGCGGAGTTCTCGTAGTAATTGTCGGCTGCATAAAGGCTGGAAATATTCTGAGGAACAATCAAATCGTAAGAGTAGGAATTTAGAATGGCTGCGCTTAGTTGAACGCGTCTGTTGAGGAGGCTCAGGTCTATACCGGCTTTGAGTTGGTTTTGTTTCTCGGGTTCCAACAGGGTATTGGGAATATCGCCGCGGATAATGGATCCCATGGCGAAGAAATTAGAGCTGTTGTAGTAATTCTTGGCATAGTTACTCGAAAAACGGCTGTTACCTGTCATAGCATACTCTATATTCAGATCGAGTTGGTCAATCCATGCGGGAACAACCGAAAGATTGGCTGTCATAAATTTTAAGGCAGCAGCCGGGTAGACATAGTAACGTGGAGCATCAATACCACTTGCCGAAGATCCGTCTACAGAAAAGTTCAGATCGGCTGCCAGCCACTCTTTCCAGGTATATCCGGTATTGAGGTAATAGTTAGCCCAGAGCCACTGGCTGATATAACCATCGGAATTTTCTTCGTCGGTGGTCATGTCAAGGGTTTTGTAGAAATCGTTAGCGGTATTGAAGCCCGACGACATATCGTATTCGGCAGAAGAATTCATGATGCGTCCTCCTGCGTCAATCTCCAACTTGTGGATCAGATTCAAGGTATTCCGGTAAGAGGCATTAAGACCGTAGTAACTGTTGCGATTTTCGGCGATTGCCTTGCGAACCGTGTTGCGACCGATTCCGTAATATTGGGGAAAAATAGCCTGGTTGTTTGTGCCGGGAATAAACAGGTCTTCTTCGGTATAGCGATATTGACGGTTGAATTGAGCTGTAAGTTTAATTTTGTTGGTCAGTTGGTAATTAAGTCCAAACAAGATGTTTACGTCATAGGTTTTATCGTTGGCTTCCAGGGTGTTAACAATGGCAGTAGGATTGCTGACGTTTTCGTAGGGATATTGAGGGTATTCGTTGATGTTCGAAAAATTATACGGAGCGTAAATTCCCGTCAGTTCACCGTCACTGCCTGCAAAATACGGATTGAGTACAGGCATGTTAAACCATGCAGCCAACAGGGGATTGGTTTCCTTATTCATACCCTGTTCCTGCAACCGGCTGCGCATGTAAGACAGTCCGACGGAACTGAATATATCGGTTTTTCGGCTGACCATTATGTTGGAGTTGATTAATGTATGGTAACGATCTGTCCTGGTGCCATAGAGCATGCCACCATCGGAAGAATAGCCTACGCTCATATTGTATTTGGCAATTTCGTCGCCGCCTTCTACCCGGAAAACATTGTTGGTAACCAAAGCCGGACGGTATATTTCGGACTGCCAGTCGGTGTTGTTGTCGAAGATGTAAGCGCTTGGGTAGTCGGACGAAGTTTGCAGAAAGGGATAATCGGTGGTAAGCGGACCCATTTGTCCGTAACGGGACAGGCCTACCGATCGAAGATAATTTTTGTATCCGTCGGCATCGAGCACTTCAATACTGCGACCTTTGAAATGTAGCCCGTATTGCGTATAAAGAGAGATGCGTGTGTTTAGGTTGTCACTGGTAGCCTGCTCCGTTTCGATAAGTAGTACTCCGTTTGAGCCCAAAGAACCGTATTTGGCTGCATCGGAGCCTGTTAACAAGGTGATGCTGCGTATATCGCTGATATTAAGGGCTGCGAATAAACTGCGGCTGTAGCCGTTGATAGCCCTTGACAGTTTGGTGTCGTACAGGTATGGAACACCATTTACTACGATCAAGGGGGTATTGGCAGCGTACAGAGAATGGATGCCACCGGAATTTATATAGGCACCTTCGCCCGGCATTCCACTTTTGCCGACAGCTTGCAGGCCCGGAATCTTTCCCTGAATGGCGTGATCTATGTCGTAAGCCTGCTCCATGTCTTTAGAGTTTAATACATTGCCCTGTCCCTGCATACTCAAAAGACACAAGACGAATAGGACGCAAATTGAAAGAACTCTTTTCATATTAATAATTGTTTTTCGTAGGACGTAAACACCAGTGATACATCATCAATTGTGACACATTGGAGGTATTTCGGTCGGCTCCGTAAGTATATAGGTAACTCATGTCGGAAGAAGAAATTGTAATGGTGAAATTGCCGTCTTCTTTCATATTAACTATGCCGACGGGGTAACCGTCGGTATCGTAGGCCTGAGCCTTCTCGCTCAACGACGACCAATCGTGCCAGTTGTAGCCTTCGGGATAACCTATGGACGATTCTCCGTAGTTGTCGACCACAGACACCGATCCGCGGTCGAAGTGGAAATTCGATCCCTGGGCATACATAACCATGTCTTTGACCAGCAGGGTGTCGCAAAACTGAATACTGAGTGAGTAAAGTAAACTGTGTTTGAAGCCCATACGCAGATAGTATTCACCGGCCGGAATATAACATTCCCGTATCTGGCTGCCACGGGGATTATTCTCGTTAAACAAAACTCCATCATAGGTAACACTGCATACAAGCGAATCGCGGCGTGCATCTTTGTCAGGAATCGCGGTCAGTACGTGGTAATACATGGTAGGCAGGGTCGCGCTTAAAGTAAAGGAGCCCTGGGCATCGTTCAGAACCATCGGGTCAATCCAGTGATCCCAACGGAAATAGTTATTGCGTTGTTCCTGGCTCATATTGTTCCAAAGTTCGTAGAAACGGCTTTTCAAACGATAAATGATGACGTTGTTCGGAATTTTTAGCCAATCGACAAAGTAGAGGTTTCCGTTACTGGCAGAAATCATGTCGTTGGTCCGGACCTTTTGAACCCAGGGGCGCCACATGGCCATATCAGCCAGAAAAACAGTTTTACCTTCCAGGCTGTCTTTTTGATAACCTCCCACACAATCTATGTCTTCGGTTCCGGTAACTTGTCCGGCATTCAGCAGTTTGTCTGAAAAGCAGGCTCTTACTATCCATTTTTCGAATTTGCGCCGGTCAGCTATAGTGGCTGTGCGTCCCAACCAAAGCGGAACCCGGGCCAAGGCGGTATCGATGGCTGCCTGAATGATGTCGTTGTCGGGTACAAAAACGGTGCTGTTGTAGTATTCGTTGCGCATATTCCACATTTCCTGGCCGTCTTTTGTATAACGATCCATCAGGATGTTTTTTGTAGTCCAGCCTTTGACCGAGTCGGAGTAGATGGTATTGCCCTGTTCGTTGGTACCTGCCGGTGTACATTTGGCGGGGTCAAAATATCTGCGTTCATACAAGCGGATCAGGGACTTGAATTTTGAATACCGGGCGTCGTCCAGACTGCTGATGACGTCGTAGACCGAAAGCCTGACGGGAATTACCTTTTCGTTTATCTGATAAACAAAGGCGTTGTTGGTGCGGGTAATTGTTTCGACCGGGCAGTCGTTGATTTTTATTTGTTCCCCCTGCAGGCTGATCCAAAGGTTTTTTCCATACCATGTATGGATGCCCATACCCTCTTTCATATCGGCAGGAGCCAAGGCGATGTCGCTGACACAATAAGCTGCGTAGCTGCTGTCTTGCGCATAACCGGTAGTATCCAGTATGTTGTCCGGATAAAGCAAAATGGTATATTCCTGTCCGGGGAGCATCTTGTCGTAAATGCCTGCCTGGACGAAAAGTGCATGCTGTGTACTGTATTCAGGACTGGACGCAAGAAATTTTTCCAGGTCGCCCTGATACATTTCCACATTGCTGTCGGTAACCAGCATTTGTTTGTCGTAATGATTATCCCAGGCATCGTTGCACGCAGTATATAAAAGTGTCAGGCTTGCAAGGCTTAGGATAAGTATGGATTGATGTATTTTCATAAGAGTCGTTCTTTTTGCGTGCATAGCTTATTCGTCTAAAGGAATGAATTTAACGTAATCCCACATTTGTCGGTAAGTGGAAACAGTGGAAGCATTGGCATCCATCAGAACAGCCTTGAAAGTATGACTTTGCGTGTTTTGAAAAGTGATGTTTGGAAACAAAACTTCCCCTTGAACTGCTTGTTGTGTTGATTCCCAGCCTTTCCAAAGGTAATGCTGTTTCAGGTAGTCGTCCAGGGTGAATTTGACGGCACTGCCTCCTCCGTAGAATTTTTTAGCCAGGGCTTTGGCTCCTGCATAGTATAATTCTACCCGATAGTTGCCTTTTACAATGGTAGGGGTAGTGAATTCTATCCAGCCGGTGTAGCCCAGATTGAGTATGAGCAGATTGTTAAGATAAGCGTTGAATTCATTTTCGTAATCTACTGTAGCGTCTGTATTGGCTTTGCATTTCCAATAACCTACTTTTAGCCAGGTTCCTTTGGTGGAAGCTAGTTTATAATCGAAAGAATGTATGGTTCCGTAAGGATTGCTTTTTGTAATATCTATTTTATATTCAACAGCATCACAGGGTGAACTGTAGAGATCGCCCAGATTATTGGCGGCTCCATAGCTGTTAGCGATGGAAACGATATCGGTGCTGTTGCAAAAATCCCATACAACTACTGAGGGCTCCGGGCACCAGACAGGCAAAATGCCGTCGATTTTGTGGATATAACCGTTGCTGGCTCTGATGTCGGAACGGACAAAGCCACAGACGTCCTGACTGCCTCTATTTATAAAAGTTTGTCCTACAAGGGTTTGAATGGTGATGATCTCGTGGGCTTGGAAGGTGTCGAATACTTTTATTTCGTTAGGAGTAGAACTGTAAGTGAGTGAGCCTTTGGTGTTTGAACCTGCCAGAATATGGTAGGAAACATAGCGACGAACCACGCTGTTGCTGTCGCTGCGGGCAATGCCACTCTGACCTGCAGGGTCTTTTTCTGCCAGGTAGTTTTCCAGCTCATCAACACTTTGAATACCTGCTGATCTGAAGGTCTCATCCGAAACGGCCAGAACAGTGTAGTTGACGGGATTGATTACGTATCCGCCCATAGCTTGCTGCACCGTATCGCTGGTAATATTCAGTAAGTCCGTCATTCCCGCTTGTTCAACAGCATCCAGAAAAAGGCTGTATTCTCCGTAATCGTGCATTTTTTCCACCACCGTTTCGATGAGGGGGCGAACTACTCCTCCCAGCTTGTAGACCATGCCGTTAACGGTTTGGTGAGCCATATCCCTGACAGAGGCCATATTGTTGATGTAAATAGACAGGGTGTCTTCGGGCTTACTGTTGGCCCGGTCGGCATCGTCGATATCCTGGTTGGTGAAACCGTAACTCAAAGTCAGGTAATCTCCAAAAAGGGTAGGGATACCGATGCTACCCTCGTTGAGGTATTGGATGAACGAAGCTTCACTCAAGCCTCCCCGCAGCATGTGTACCTGAATGACCTGACGTGCATACGCTGAATCGAGTTGTTCAAAAGAGCTGATGTCTTTTATTTTCATAAAAGAATCCATGGCTGCATTGTCGGGGGCAAAAATGGTAACTGTTGAACTAGCGTCGTTCAGGGCGTTGTAATAATCGGCAGCTTTCAGAAAATCCAGAAACAGCGCATAGTCTTCGGGATATTTCTCCATAAAAGCAATGTTGGTTATTTTGGTTTCGTCGCCTTCGTCCAGTTCAAAAAGTTGACCTAAATAGGGGTCCTGACAGGCTCCTATTGCAATAATAAGAGCAACGAAAGTAAGGCTTAACGCGGGCAGTCGCATTGGTGGCACTGTATGTTTGGAATGTATCTTTTTCATAAACCTTAGTCCTTGAATTCATTATTCGTAATATGGATTTTGCACAAGGAGAGGATTGTTCTCCAATTCCTGCTCCCAAACGGGCAGGAAGAGCGCATTGTTGTCCGAGAGTACAGAGCGGAACCAGCTGGTGCTGGCCTGTTTGTTGAATTCCAGTAAACGGGCCGTGATGAAGCTTTCTTTGTACTGGTAGTTGTTGCGGCGACCAAAACGCAGCATGTCGTACCAGGCTTTGCCTTCGCCGGCCAGTTCGGTGGCACGTTCATTCAGTAAACATTCGAGCAATTCAAATTCAGTGGTATTGAGCGGGTCAATTCCTGTCGAACCCAGATTGGAACGTTCACGCACTTTGTCTATCAATGCGAGAGCCTCCGAATAACGATCAGACCCTTGCATAATCAGCGCTTCGGCTTTCATTAATAATACTTCGGTTGTGCGGTAAAGAATGAAATGGGGATCGTAGTGTTCGGGCGTGCGTTTTTCGGTCAGCACTTCGGAGCCGAAATATTTCCAGACAAAGCCTGTTTCTGCTGCCAGATAGGCCGTGGGTGGATTGCAATAGAATCCGCCGTACATACTGCGCACGGCCTCTGTCATATGTTGCTGAGTGTAGGTGTATTCCTCGACAAACAGTTCAGTCATTTTTCTGGAATAGGCATAAACACGCGTGGTACTGGAGGGATCGAACAAATAGGGCAGATTGTTGAGCTGTTTGTCTTCTTCGTTCCATTGAAGCTCCAGGATGGATTCGTTGCTGTTGCCGGGATTATAAATGGAGAACCAGGAGGAATGCGAAGGGGACGACAGGAAACTGGGAGCGTAAGCAGAGTTTGAGTTCAAAATCTGGTCGCAATACTTTTCGGCATCTGCATAGCTTTCACTCCACAAACAGACATCGGCCAGCAGGGCGCAGATTGCCCATTTGGTGGCACGGCCTTTGTTTTCCCAGGCTTTGACGTAATACTCCTTGGCTGCTCCCGATTCCAAAGCTGTCTGTAGGTCTTTCTTAATTTGGGCGATCACTTTGGCTTCGTCGGCTTGTACTATCTGATAATCCTGAGAATCGTCTTCGTAAGGATACAGCACCAGCGGCACTTCTTTCCAGTTTCTGACCAGGTAAAAATAACTCAAAGCACGAAGGAAATACGCTTCTGCTTTGTGGGCATTCAGCCTGTTTTTATCGTAGGTGTCGTCTCTGGTTAATACCTTTTCGGCATTCGAAATAACGCCGTTGGCTACATTGATTACTTCGTAAAATGGCCCCCAGTTGCTTATGTTGTCTGTTTCTTTGATGCGAAATTCCTGCAGGTTGGTATTGCTGCTGCGGCTAAAAATTTGCCCGGCTCTTAGTTCACCCAGGGGAATCAGTTGCGAACTAACCATATTGCGGTAATAGTAATAACAACCATTTAGCATGGCATCCACTTCTTCTTTGCTGGACCAGTAATAGTCGCTTACCTGGTTGTTCTGTGGATACACTTCGAGCCATTCGGAGCAAGCGTTAAATGTAGAAGCCAATGTCATGACAAGGACGACGGTGATTAGATGTTTAATTCTTTTCATATTGAGCCTTCCTTTAGAAATTTATAATTAAACCACCTGAAATTCGCTTGGCGGGAGGGGTTTGAGCCCTGTCCATAGCAATATCGGTCACGTTCGAGGGCAAAGTCACTTCCGGGTCTTGTCCGGTATATCTGGTCCAGGTAAGCAGGTCGTATGCTGTAACAAAGGCGTTGATAGTGTTGACCTTGATTTTTTGGCAGAATGTTTTTGGCAAAGCATAGGAAAGCGAAATGGTTTTTAATCGCAAAAAAGAGCAATCCTCAACAAAACGATCACTACCCAGATAATTATAGCCGTATTGCCAGAGGGCTCTCGGTATGTTGGTGTCGTCATCGGGACTGCGCCAGCGTCTTAATACCGATAAGCTCTGGTTGTCGGTGCCGTACATAGCTTCACTGTTCATACGTGCCTGATTGACAATCTTTTGCCCCAAACGATAGTGCATAAAGGTGGTTAAGGTCACCTGTTTGTATTTGACACTAAATCCGCCGCCTCCGGTAACAACAGGGTTGGCGTTGCCTATATACACAATGTCGTTTTGATTGATAACACCATCGTGGTTGATGTCTTCGTATTTGGCGTCTCCCGGGAAACAGGTGTAGCTTCCGTTTTTCATTACTATGGGTTTGCCGTCAAGGTCGGTCATTACAACTCCATGGGCATCCTGGGCGTAGGTTTCGAAGGTGTTGTCGTATACCCCCAGATAACGGTAACCGAAGAAACTGCCGACCGGAGCACCTACAATGATACGTTGTGCGTAAGTGCCGTTTCTCAGACTGTAGCTGCTTTCTGGTAAATTTTCGGGTAACTCTTCGATGCGGTTGATGTTGCGTGCAATGTTGTAATTGAGTGTGATACGCCAGTCATTGTTTTGGAGAGCCGTGTAATCGATTCTAAACTCCCAGCCGGTGTTGCTCATTTCTCCGGAATTGTAATAGGCGATGGTGTTGCCCTGAGAATTGTAACCGCTGGTGGTGGGAATGGCTATTCTTTTCTGAAGCAAATCGGTGATATATTTGTAATAGATATCGAAAGTGGCAGTCAGCCTTTGATCCAGTAACCCGATGTCAAAACCGGCGTCGTATTCGCTGGCTGTTTGCCATTTTAATTTATTTAATTGCACCGATATGGGCACGATAGCAGGATTGTCTCTATAACCTTCGCCCAGAGCCGAGTAGGTTCCCATATAAGGAGCAGTGCCCGAAGGAGCGGCACCGCTCTGGCCATAACTGCAGCGCAGTTTCAGAGAACTCAACCATTCGGCGTTTTGCAGAAAATCTTCTTCTTTGATATGCCAGGCAAGGCCCAGCGAAGGAAACAAGCCCCAGCGGTTGGCTTTACCCAGCGAAGATTTGCCTTCGTAGTTGATAGTTCCCGAAAGAATGTAGCGGTTGAGGAAGGTGTAATTTATACCTCCGATACCACTGACCGAGCGAACTTGTGAATTGCCCGATCCTCTCTCAACGATGGCTCCGTTGGTGGAGGGATCGGAAGCATGCTTGGAAGCCACACCGTAAATGGTGCTGGAATAGCTGCTGCTTTGGCTGTCGCTGGTGCGCCACAAGGCTGTCGCCACAAGGTTGTGCATTCCGTTCCAGTTGTGACGGTAAATCAATTTGTTTTCGGTCTGCAGTGCCAGGTTATCGCTGTAAGCATCGCTGCTGCGGTTGGCGTAAGTATTGTCCATAGGGACTCCTGTGGCACTCTGGGGCAGAAAAGCTCTGTTTTTTATGGTTTTAAACTTCATTGAAACATATCCCGTGTATATAAAGCCCGGTAAGATATCGTAGTTTAATCGAAAGTTCATTTTTTCCTCTTGTTGCAGGCTGTTGTTGTAACTTTCGTTGGCCATGGCAATGGGATGGAAATTTTTGGATCCGTTAAAGGCTCCCTGAAATTCTTCTGCATTCTGACGATTGAAGTACCGATCGGTGGGTTCCAACGTGATGTCGTCTATCCAATAGGGACTTTTGTTGGGCATCTTCAACATGGCTTCCGAGCGGACTTTATCGGTCCAGTTTGCTTCCTTGTCTGTTTCGGCATACGAAAAGTCAGCTTCTACCCTTAATTTGTCGTTGAATCGGTAGCCGATATTCAATGTGCTGGAAAAGCGGTTCATATTGGTGCCGATGGTGGTGCCGTCTTCGTCGGCATAAGAGAGGCTGAAGCGATAGGTGGCTTTTTCGCCTCCGCCACTCATCGAAAAGTTGTTGTCCGTGGTATAGGCGTCCTGTACCACGGCGGCCAGCCAGTCGGTGTTGGTGTTGTATTCGTTGAAATAGCGCCAATCCTTGTTGAAGTTAATTTCGGGCGTATCGTACAGCAGTTCCAGCAGAGCAGCACTGGTCGAAACGCCTTTGGCATTGGCCGTATTCCAAATGGCATCTTCGATAAATGCCACGTATTCTTTGCCATCGAGCATGGGAATAGATGCCGGTTCGAATTTGGCCGAAAACTTGGAGGATAGAGTGAAACGCGGCTTGCCTTTTTGCCCTGTTTTGGTTGTAATCAACAACACACCACTGGCACCAGCTGTGCCGTAAATGGCAGTTGAGGCTGCATCTTTCAATACTTCGATGCTTTCGATGTCGTAAGGCGACAAGTTTAACATGGCAGCATAGTCTTCGTTGTTGGCCGTAGCAAAATTGAAGGAATCGTCGATGTCGGTCGAATAGGGAACACCGTTGATGACTATCAGGGGGTCTGCACTGGTGTTGAGCGTAGCTGTGCCACGAATACGAATGGAATTCCTGGCTCCCGGATCGCCCCCGGCCAAAATATCTACACCGGCCAGGCGGCCCTGTAAGGCTTCTTCGACCGAAGTGACGGGAGTATACTCTATTATTTCGCTTAATTGTATTCGTTCAGTGGCAGCTGTTTGTTCTCTCAGGGTGATACCCATCTCATTTTTTTGCTCTTGTTTGGCTGCGACTACTACTTCGTCCAGTGTTTTGGTGTCTTCTTCAAGCACCACATCCAGCGAAGTTTGTCCGTTATAGGGAATGCTCTGGGTTTTCATTCCGATGTAGGAGAAATCCAGGGTATAAGGTCCTCCTCCCATTGGAACCCGCAGGCTGTATTCACCATTATTGTTGGACACTGTTCCTTCGACCATACGGTTTTGAGCGTTGTTGAAGGAAATATTTACACCTATGGCAATCTCTTTTTTGCCTCCAAAGTTTTCGTAGACACGTCCTGTCAGCATCTTTTGAGCTGAGCTTGTGCCAATCAGCAGCAAGCATAAGAGAAATATGGTAACTATCTTTTTCATATAAATCAGAACATGTCGTTAATAAAATGAACACAACCATCTTCAAACACAAAGGGCAGATAGTGATAGTCTCCCGACACATCAATTTCTTTGTCACTTTCAAGCAGACGCATAGTGAGTCTGTCTCCTTTGTCTGAGACCACAATCTTTACCGATTTATAGGTGACCCGACTCGTCGTTTCATCGTAAATTTCTATGACATTCAATGATTCCATGCCTTGGGAGGTATCTTCTTTCCAGCCGAGGTAGGGATAGTTGCTGATGCCCGCCGTGGCCAGTGGAACAAAGTAGTCCTTCAAATACATTTGCAGTACATATCTTGAACTGTCGTCAGAAACCGAACAACAGTCAAAAATAGGACTTCCGGTACTGTAGGCTGTCGAATCGAAACTCAATCCGGGTATGGCCGAGCTTTCGATGGCGCTATACACGGCAGAGTTGACAGGAATAAGCATTAAGTGGGTTTCTCCTTCCTGAACAAAATTAAACTTTGCTCCATCGTACATGCCTGCAATACTCATCAAGTTAACAAAGCCATAATAGGGGAGCAGGGAGTCAACTTTGTTGTTCTGCATCATTTGCTGAAACGATTTGTAGGTGGTTTCCGAAGGCATGCCGACAAACATGGATCCTTCGTAGGCGTAGGATTTTCCGTTGCTCCAGCTGCCGTCTTCTTTGTAGGATTGCAGTTCGCTGAAAGAGACAAAAACCTCCTGGTCAGACTTGAGCTGGGGATAGATGCGTTCGTTGAAACGAAAACTATTGGTCAATTTCCCATCCACTACATACCAATAGAAAATGTAGTCGGGTGAAAAAGCTCTGAATACTTGCTGTTTGCCCATAGTTGTGGCGTCGAGTTCCGTGTCGTTGCAGGTACTCGCCGAAAGATCCACCAGGTGGGCATAGGTTGTGCTGGTTTTAAAATCATTGCCTAATGCTTTGGCATTGCGAACCAGGTAATTGTTGCGACTGTCGTAGGTGATGCCCATGGCTTCTACCTGAGAATTGTCGGGCATCAGCGAAAGCAATTGAGTTTCGTCGCTCCAAAGAGTATTTTGTATATCACCAATGGAGGTGAGCATCATAAGGTAATGGCTGAATTTTTTGTATTGATAGGCCGGTCCTGTAACTGAGGCGAACATGGTGGGGACAGCCAATTCCTCGCAGCCGTAGAGCAGTCCGTTTTCACAGAGTAGGCGATACTTTTGGGGAACAGCGTCAAGAGCTACGTTGATAACTGCACCGTAGCTGTTTATAATGTCTCCGCGACGAATTTCTTCGGGAAAAGCCAGATTGCCGTCGTAAGAGCTGCTGTTGCTTCTGAGAGCTCCCTTATAAACGCAGTTGTAGAGCAGTTTCTCGACCGATTCCCGGCTGACATCGTCCAGCTTTTCGTAGCCGCCTTTGGCCCAGTAATTATCGAAGAATGTGTTCAATGCAGCGTTGGTAGGTGCAAAAATACTGTAGCCGACCGATGACAGTTCCGTCAATTTTGAGTAATCGTTCGTGGGCCATTCGCTGGCAATATTAGGCAGGGGCTCAGAGAACAGGTGTTCGTACAAACGTTCTCCCTTTCCGTATTCGAGGCTTAATTCCGCGTTGAAGGCGAAACTTTCTTTCTTTTTGTACAGGTTTAAGAACTGACTGAAATTACTGTCGTTTTTCAATTCAGTATAAATAGTATTCAGGGGCTTAATCACGTGGTCCAGGCCATGAATGTAACCGTTACTTGTAATTAAATTACTTTGTGTTACAGCAGCGCCTGCCACGTTGTAACCTGCATTGCCGGGATTCCATGCTACATCGGGAAAAAAATAATGGTAATTTTCGGCAGCATCAATCATCTTGGTATTGAAATACATGCTCGAGAACACAGGCAAGAATCGCTCCTGATGATAGACGGTCACGTTCATCTGGCGTTTGTTGTCGTACTCAACAGTATTGGGATCCTTGCTTTTGGTGCGATGCTTGTAGTACATACCGGCGTTGATTTTCTTCTCTTCGTCCGTTACGTCGTCGCCTTCTTGGGGGCGAAAGTTTATAAGTTTATCCGCACTATAGGCATAATACATTAAGTGGAAACCTATGAGTTTCTCCAGGCTGGAGGAATCCATTTCTTCTATACTGTTCAGCCCCTGTTCGGCCAAATAATTGCTAAAAGCCGAATCGTTAGGTGCCATTACCGTTACTATGCTTTTGCCGTCTACCATATCGTGAAAACCTGCCTTGTCTATCCCTCTCAGAAAAATGGTATAATTGCCATCCATTTCGAGGACTTCGTAGCAGTTCCCTTTGATCCAGTCTGGACGAGCATAATACTCCGACATGTGGTCATTGCAGCTGCTCACGACCGCAGCGATGAATACCGCTAACAGTCGTACGCTTTTTTTCCTGTGGAATGCTCTGATTTTCATGGTTTAATTAGTATATTTTTTTAGGTTCTGGTGTAGATTATCGAATGAACATTTTTTCTCCCTGACGCATATACAATCCTCTGGTGCTTGGTGACTCGATCAGTTGGCCGTTCAGGTTATACCAGGCGTTGTTGTTATCTTTTACTTGTTTGGCGACCAAAGGAGGAGTTAATGCTGTGGGCAAATCGTTTTGGCCGGAACCGGTAATGTATTCGTAGTCCGAAAGTTCCAGGCGTACGGTTTCTTCGACCAGGCTGTTGAGGTAGTTCTCTAAGTTAGTATAACCGTTTTCGGCAATGGTATTGCGATCGGGCGGATACCTGGGATTTAGCCCCCGGGCTTCTTCCCATGCGTCGGGCATGCCATCCTGGTCTGTGTCTTTGGGATTCTCTGTGCTGTTCAAGGTTGGCCAGGCACTCCAATCGCTGCCTGCACCGGCCGGTTTAAGGTCGTTCTGGCTGTCGATGATGCCGCCCACAGCAGTGTAGCTGCCTTTGAAAGTGGCAATGCCCTGTCGGGTTTCACTAATAATACGTTGGTCAATTTCATCCCGATGTAAGGAACAGCCGGCAGTGCCCAATACTTTTTCGAAAGCCACCTGAGCTGTATGAGTGGTTACCAGGCCCGGGTTGTTGGGTGTGCTAAGCTTCATGGCTGTTTTTTCTTCGGTGCTGATGGAGGCCGATATATTATTGTATACTCCGTAATTCCAGTTGTTCTGACATGTATTGCGTTCGTAGCTGTTGGTGGGCGTTTTATAAGTATCGCTCAGGGAAGAACACCAATTGCCGGCGATGTAGTATTTCCCCCATTTTGGACGGGCCTCGTCGGTGGTGTTAGGCCCGATGCCGATTATCATGCTTCGGCGGTTGTGATTTGTTTTGGTGGAGGGTCCGGGTTTGTAATAGCAATTAACGATGTTGGCGTTCATGCCTTCTGCTCCGTAACATCCCACTACCATGCCGTAATTGTAAATGACATTGTTTCTAAGGTCTACGTTGTCGCGCCCGTCTGTATTGTCTGCAGCACCCAGTCGGGGAGTGCGGCTGCTGTGATGAGCAAGCAGATTGTGATGAAACGAAGTGTTGGCTCCTCCCCAGATGCCTCCGTAGCCGTGATCGCCTTTTTCGTGATTGGAATGACGCAAGCTTTCGCTGATAATACACCATTGCAGCGTGAGATTCTCGTCACCGTAAAATGAAACACACTCGTCTACGCTCCAGGAACAGGAGCAGTGGTCTATCATGATGTTTTTGATACCTCTTCCCCCCAGTGCATCGTCTTCGGTGTTTGGATCGAGGTCGCCCATGCGGAAACGAAGAAAACGGATAATAATATTGCCCGAATTGATGTGGACAGGAAAGCCGGCTATACAAATGCCGTCACCGGGAGCCGTTTGTCCGGCAATTGTAAGGTTGCCGGCATTAATATTGAGGGCATCTTTCAAAAATATGGTGCCCGAGACATCAAAAACTATGGTTCTTTTTTCGGTTTTGTTCAGGTAGTAACGTAAGGAGCCGAATTTAGGGTTGACAGGATCGTCTTCGAGGTTGATGACATGGTATACAGCCCCTCCGCGTCCACCGCTGGTAAAACGTCCGTGACCTTCAGCTCCGGGGAAAGCAGGTATAGTATCGGCAATCAATGAGAAGTTAGAGGCATAGAAGCATAATAGTAAAAACAGCAGTAAATATCTATTCATTAGTATCGGATTTAATAAGACAAAAATACCATGCTTAAGTGGCCCCGGGGTGTACTTTTTTGCGGAATAGGAGGATATTTTCCTGATTTAAAAAGTACACCTATCTCAACAAATAGTCCACTATGAGAAGAATCTGATACTATACTTTTGGCGACAGAAAGTTATTATTTAACTGTTAAACCTACTAAACTAATCGACTATGAAAAAATTTACTCTCTTGTTTTGTTCATTGCTGCTTGCTTTTGTGGCTTCAGCCAATGTGATTGTCGTTGACAGTGTGGCTCATTATGCTGCCAAATACGGGGCAACGGCCGACGGCGACACTCTGTTGTTGTACAGCGGTACCTATGCCAATCAAAATTTCCCTGTTGGCAAGGCTGTCACTATTATGGCCCCCGATACCTGCGAAGTTTTCCTGACCGGTGAAATCAAAGGTGAGGGTGTTGGCGATGCTTCGGCTCTCTATTTAGAAAATGTCACTATCGGTGACGGTGCCAGCTACCTGTTCAACTTTGCCCCCGTGGGTGTTATTGAGGCTATTTCCTTGAAGAACTGTTTGATTCAAAACATTAGCCGTTGTACTTTCTACCTGGGTGGAGATGAGGCTGCATCAGCTGTGAATTTGGTCGAATTTGAAGGCTGTACCTTCTATAATAACAATACGGGCAACTGGAACTTCTCCTGGCATACCACCCCTATCTATAAGTGGATCATGAATGAATGTACGTTCTATCAGAACGACGGGGTTGAATCATTCTACAATCCCAGAGGAACCTACAGCGGCAAGAGCCACGAATTTATTTTCACACACAACACTCTTTATCAGGGTTGTCGCGATAACGGCCGTTTTTTCTGCCAGGTGACCAATAAATTCGACGGAGAAGAATCGAAGCTGGTTTTTACAGATAATATTATCATATGCCCCGATGGCAAGGTGGGTGGTAAATTGTTCTCTATTTCTGCCGGTTATTGGGATGTCACCATCAAGAATAATTTAATTCACGGATGGGAAATTCCATCTTTGGCCGAAGAACTTGGAGATACCCTTATTGAAAACAACTATTCTTTGGCCGATCTGGAAATTCCTTCTGCTGCTGCTTTGTTTGCTGATCCGGCGAATGGTAATTTCTCTTTATATAAAGGAGTGACTCCTGTCGAAACCATATCGACTACGGGTGGCGTACTGGGAGCTCAGAAATGGCTGAAAGATGCCGGTATACTTTATAATCTCACTCATGGCCTGGCCCAAGGAGTTGACTCTCTGGCCGGAACCATCAGCGGTCCTACCGGAAAAATACCCGAAGGCGAAAACGTAACCTTGATAGCTACCAAAAATTATGGTTTCAAATTTATGAAATGGGTAGATGAAAACAATGCAACCCTGAGCGAAGAAGCCAGCTATACTTTTGAAATGACCGGAGATAAATTTGTATATGCCGTTTTTGAAGCCATACCTTTATTTAAACTGAGCATTAACTGTGTGGGTGGAGGTTCCTATGTGGTTTCGGAAACAGGTAAAAACGGAGCCTATGAATATTACGAAGAAGGCACCGAATTGGTTATTACCTCAAAAACCAATATGATAACCGAATTTATTATGGGATATACGGTTGATATGTCTGAATCATTTTATGCTTCGGAGTTCCCCATTGTAATGAGTAAAGATTACGATATTACCTTGGAATTTGCTCAAAAAGATTTTATTTGCGGCTGGGACTTTGATACACAACGCAACGATGCAGCTCAACAGCGCCCTGCTGACTTTTTGAGCCCTAATTATCAGGATACAGCTTATGTACCCACCTTGGATTTGTATTATACCTTGTATCCCGGTGCTCCCTGGACTAAAAACTGGTGGAACCGTACAGATACCTATACTGCTGCCGTAACCTGGTTGCGTCTGACCGATGCAGGAGATGGTACCGAATACAAAACTCCTGATGGTGCCATGGACTCAACCAAATATTATACTGACGAAGGTTTTTATTGGCAAACGGCTGTTTGTACCGAGGGATACATAAGCGACATTAATTATTGCTTCTCGATCAAACGGACATACATGGGGCATTACGAATATTTTGTTCAATATTCTTACGACAACTCTTCGTGGGAGAATGCCGATACCGTTAGTGTTACCGGTGGCTGGCAGGACTTCCAGACTGTGCTTCCCAACACTGCGGGCAAGGAGTTAATATATATTCGTTTGATACCTGATGTTACCAGTGGCTACGATGCCAATCGCATATTCGATGTTTATGGTGTGTATGTGGCTAATATTTTCCTTCTGGCCGATTACGATCCTAATGCAGTAGTAGCTCCGGTGAGAGAAGAGAAAGAAGAAGCTATCTACGACCTGATGGGACGTCGTCTTAAAAGTGCCGATCGTCCGGGCATTTATATTATAAACGGAAAGAAATACCTGGTTAAGTAATTAATTGCAGAATACCGATAAAAAAAGGGGGATGGTGATTGGCTCCATCCCCCTTTTTACTAAAAAGTCCACCAATGTCACAGAGTGGAAAACTAATTTTGTTTGTTGAATCGAAAATGGAAGCTACTAATGTTGAATAGAAAAATAAACAGGGTGATTAAAATGGCTTTTACTTATTTTCCGGTTGGGATAATGTTGGCCTTGTCGCTTACAGGCAAGATCTATGCCGCCGGAGATGTTTTCCCGAAGATTCCGGTGGATGGGCAGACAGAGGTGCCTGTCAATGCGCAAATAATACTTCAAAGTAAGGATGGAATGATTCAGGGCACGGACAGTTGCTTTCTGAATGGGGAATACATTGCTCCGGCCAGCATGGCAGCTGGAATGGCTATTTTTAAACCCGGACAGCTGCAATTTGCCCGCAAGTATACAATGCTTGTTCGGGATGGTGCTTTTTTGTCTAAAATCGACAACACGCCTTTGACAGGCGGGACTTATTCTTTCACCACCTGCAGCCCCAAAGTAAAAGTGTTCGATGCTGTTGTGTCTTTGGACGGATCCGGTGATTATACCAGTATACGTCAGGCAATAAAAGCTGCTCCGACCAACCGTACTGAGCCTTGGCTGATTTTTGTCAGAAACGGAGTGTACGAGGAACTGGTGCGCACTTCAAAGTACCAGCCCAATATTAGTCTGGTGGGAGAAAGCAAAGAGAAAACAATTTTGAAGTTCTCTATCACCTCCAATGGCGGCCACGAACGCGATAATTCCTTATTTCCCGAGGCAGAAGGTCAGGGACCGGTTTTGGTGGCCAATTCTTCCGATTTTTATCTACACAATATTACGGTAATCAATGCCTGGGGTTTCGATAATCAAGCCGGCCCTCAGGCACTGGCTTTAGGAAGTTACGCCGATCGCTTCAGCATTTTCAATGCCGGCTTAAAGAGCTATCAGGATACCTGGCAAACGGGTAGAGACGAACATCGTCATTATGCCCGTCGCAGCTACATCGAAGGAGCCGTTGATTTTATTTATGCTTCGGGCAATTGTGTTTTCGACAGTTGTACGATTGCTCTTTGTCGTAATGGTTCGGTCGTTGTTGCTCCTTCGCATGGCGCGGGTGTGAAATACGGCTACGTTTTCCGTAATTGCGACATGGTTTCGAGCAAACCCGGCACGGCCCGCACAAACAATTCCCTGGGCCGCCCCTGGCACAACAAACCGCGAACTTCCTATATCAATACTACACTGTCGAAAGATGTCAGCCTGTCTGCGGCTGGTTGGACCGATCACATGGGTGGCTTGCCTGTTGTTTTTGCGGAATACAATACCATGGATTACCTGGGTAAACCTGTAAGTCTGGCCTCGCGTAATACCTATTACTGGACAGGCAGTGACAGGAATAATCCCACGGAAACCTGTATAGCTCAGGCTGTGCTAAGCAAGGAAGAGGCTGATGCTTTGACCGTTCGTACGGTACTGAGCGGAACGGACGGCTGGAATCCGGAGAATATTACTACGGAGCTGCCTGCACCGCATTTGTATTACAACGAAAACCTGCTTTACTGGACAGCAGAGCCTCAGGCTATCTGTTACGAAGTTCTACGCGATGGGGAGTTTGTGAGCTTTACAACAGAAACGTCTATGACTTTTGAGGGAGAAGTTTCCGGGTATCGTGTACGTGCTGTTAATATGTACGGAACACTCGGACAGGTTTCAGCCCCCCCTTTTGTAAACGGCATTCAGACTGAAACGGCCGGCGCGCTGAATGTCGTATTTGACGGTAACAGACTTTGGGCAAAGGGCTTTTGCGGAAAAGCAAGAGTCGAATTGTACGCTATCGACGGTAGCAAAGCCGGCCAATATGAAATAGAAGAAAACGTAAGACTGGATTTGGGTTCTGTTCGTTTCTTTATCGCAAAGATTATTGCAGACACCGGAACCAGTGTGTTGAAAGTGGTTAGATGAATGGTTTAAAGAATGGAGTGTGAAGGAGGGCGTCTTATTTTTGAGGCGCCCTCCTTTGGTTATTTCCGGATGGATCTGATGTATTCCGAAGGATTGCATCCAAGGTGTTTTTTGAAACTGCGACTGAAATACTTGGGATCGTTGAAACCGGTTTGATAAGCAATTTCTGCAATGGTAAAATCACCTGATTTCATCAATTGAACAGCCCTTTTGATGCGCATTTCCTGTACAAAATCTATAGGCGTAAGCCCCAGTGTAGTCTTTAGTTTGTTGTAAAAGACGGTACGGCCCATTTTTAAGGCATCGGCAAACTGATCTATGGTAAGCTCGGCATTGTCCATATTGTTTTCCATAAAAGCCAATGCTTCCTGAACAAATAGTTCATCGGCCGGAGTAATGACCGGCATATTGGGTTCAATAGCATGACGAGCCAAGGCATTACCTCCCTGGCTCAGTAATTCCAGAAAACGTTTTTGCAATTGGCGTCTTTGTTCCAGGAGAGCCTTGACACGAGCTTTTAAATAAGAAGCACTGAAGGGTTTGAGCACATAATCATCCACTCCCAGCTCTACTCCGTGTATGCGGTCGTCCATTTCGCTTTTGGCCGTTAACACAATCAGGGGAACGGCATAGATGTCGGCATCGGCCTTGATGTGCCGAATCATTTCAAAACCGTCCATTTTGGGCATCATAATATCGGTAATGATCAAATCGGGCCATTGAATTTTACCTATGCGTAAACCCTCCTCGCCATCGTTGGCGCATATAACCTGATAATCGGCAGCAAGGATGTGGCAGATAAAATGGCGTAATTCCTCATTGTCTTCTACTACAAGAATTTTAGGGAGTTCTTCTTCGGTGTTGTTCTCTTGATGCGACTCTGTCAGTTGTTCCTGTAGAGTATTATCGCCTGGGTTGCCGGCATAGTATTCGATGTTTTTGTCGTTTTCGAAGTGTTTTTTACCTCCGCAGAAAGTTATATTGAAGATGCTGCCTTCGCCCGGTTGGCTGTTTACACTGATGTCGGCATGATGGAGATCGACAAATTGTTTAACCAGCGATAATCCGATGCCGGACGATGGCCTGAATAAATTGTCTTGCATTATGGTTTCGAAACGACTGAACAATTGCTCCACGTCTTCCCGTTTGATGCCTTTGCCCTGGTCAGTAACCGATATCACTACAGAGGATTCATCGTCTTTTGTAAAGCTGTTGTTTAGCTTTGACACATCTATTCTTATTGCATCACCGTCTTTGGAATATTTAAATGCGTTAGACAGAAGGTTGAAAAATATTTTTTCTATCTTATCCCTGTCTGCCCATATTACCGGTAAATCGTCCGGACAACTAAGACTGAAAAGGATGCGATGTTGGTGAGCCAATTCGGCGAAATTTTCCATAATATGCGACAAAACAACTTTTACATCCAATGGTTCTATAAGTAAAGCCATTTTGTTATGCTGAAGTTTACGGAAATCCAATATCTGATTTACCAGATTCAGCAATCTGCGTACATTTTTTTGGACTACTTCCAGGTAATAGCGCGATTGTTCAGACAACTGCTTGTCTTCCAGGACTTCTGCCACTGGCCCGTCTATCAGTGTGAGCGGTGTACGGAGTTCGTGGCTGATGTCAGTAAAAAAACGAAGTTTGCTGTTGGTATTTTCCTGTTCAAGAGCCAGGCGGTGACGCAGCCGGTAAAGATGCAGGAAATAATAAACTACCAGTGTGATAAAAAGCAAGATGGCTGAAATCAGTATGAGACGGCCTGCCAGCGTCTCTCGAAAGTGTGGTTTAATGTAAATGAGCATGGTTTGCTCATTATCGGTCCAAATGCCGTCTGCATTTGTCGATTTAACGTGAAACAAATTGTTGCCGGGTGGTAAATTGATGTAGGTGACGGTATTTTCGGCTGTGATATTCCACTCTTTGTCCACTCCGTCCAACTTATAAGCATATTTTAGGTGTAGTTTGTCGTGATAATCCAAAGCTGCGAAATGTATGCTGACTGCTCTGGCCTGATGCCGCGATTTTAGATTTTGTGATTTGCTGCTTACAAGCAAAGGTGGAGTATAAATATCTTTATGGACCTGAGAAGCGTGTATGGTGACGATGCCGTTCATGGTTCCGAAAACCAACATGTCTCCCCTTGCAATGGGGTGGCCTTCGGAAAATACCACCTCCGAAGGAAATGAAGTTCTGTCGTAGATGGTAATAATTCCGGAATTTTGTAGGTTTGTGCTGTTGAAATCCGACTTGACTTGCAGGCGGGAAAGTGCGCGTCCGCTGGTTATCCACAAGTCGTTTTGACAATCTTCGATAATTGAGTAGGCCACATCGCTGGCCAGGCCCTCTTCTTTGGTTATCGATTCAAAACGGATGTTGTCGGAGAGTAATTCATCGGTTTTGGAGAGAATACGACAAATGCCTCCACTGCTGGTGGTTAAATAAATAGTGCTGTCTTTTGTGACTAAAATGCTCATGACATCGTTGTCGGGCAGGCTGTTGATATCCAGAGAACGTTTTGTGTTGTGAAACATGTGTATGTTTTCCGGATGGTCAAATTGATTATTAAATGAAAATAATCCGTTTCTGGCTCCTATCAGCACCAAGCCTGGTCTGATTTCGCAAATGAAACGGATGGTTTCGGGCAATTCGCTGTCGTAACCCAAATGGTTGTTTTGATGATGGAAAGTGCCTTGGTTGAACAGATTAATCCCTCCTCCAAAAGTGCCTATCCACAAATGTCCCTGACTGTCTTCTACAATGCTGTAAACGTCGTTGTGACTCAGGCTCTTGGGGTCGTTGGTGTCGTGTTGGTAGCGACTAAGCTTGTAATTGTCTGAGTTATCAGTAAATTCCAGGCAGTACAAACCGCCCGGTTTGCTGCCTATCCAGATGCGTTGATTTGAATCTTCGTAAAGGCAATATGCTGTACCTTCTATTTGTATATCATGCACTAATATATTGTCCTGAAAGCATAGCACTCTGTTCTCTCTTAGTCCGAACCAGTAGCGGGATTTGGAATCTTTGAGCATGGAGCGCACTTCTTCTCCGGGAAAAGCGTTGATTACTTCGAAAGGCTGGTTGTGCAGGCTAAGCATTTGTATTTGTCTGTTAATTCTATACCACAGGTTGCCTTGTTTGTCTAAAGCGACTCCTTCCGTATTAAAAATCATCCCATCGGGACTGATGGGCCTTTCAAATTGCCCGGAGAGGGCATTGTAATATAAAATATCGTTCGTGTCGAAGAAATATACCCATAGCAGTCCGCTTTTGTCCTCGTAAAAATTCACGCGGGAATCCGAAAAGAAATGATCGGCCGGTAGCTCTACTTTCTGGCATTCAGCTGCCTCACCGAAATCGGATGCGATTATTTTGACGATTTCCTTTTCGGTAGTCAGTCCCCAGATGCAGCCCCGACTGTCGACAAAAAAAGTCTGCACTATTTCTTTGCTCAGACAGATCGTCTGCCTGTTAGCGATCGATGTGAGATAGAATCCGGCCCCGGTGGCTGAATAAATTAAACTGTCTTTGAAATGCTGCTTATAAACGTAGCCGTTCAATGGAACGAAATCCAGATAAGTGATTTTTTCGTTTCGATAGGAATAGATTCCCATTTGTCTGCCGTCGGCAGAGGTGAACCACAATTCATCCCTGGTTGCGACGGGAAAACGAAAGGGTATTTTGGAAATAGTTTGATCCATATCGTAGCGATAGGTGCCGGATGAGGTGAAAATCCATTCAAAGCCCCGGGAATCCAAAAACACCAGAAAAACTTCTTTCAGATTTGACGCTTTGATCGGTATTTCCTGACAGGTGTTAAAGGGATTGGAATCTTCTATTCTAAAACATTCTCCCACTTCGCTGACAAAATAGCTTACTCCGTTGTCCAGGGGGAAAATGTTCTTAATGTTTACGTTTCTAAGGTATTTTTGCTCGAAGACTGTTTGAATATTGGTAAATTCTTCTTTTTCAACATCGAACAGATATATCTGGCTGCCTGCTTCGCACCAAAGGTTGCCACTGCTGTTTTCCCATAAATAATTGATACGATTGGTGTTCAGTAGTGATTTTTCGCCGGGCCGTGATTTGTATTTGGTCCATTGATAACCGTCGAACTTGTTGAGTCCGTTGAAAGAGCTGACCCAAATCAGGCCGCGACGATCCTGCAATAAATAGGTGAAGCTGCCTTGTAAGAATTCATCTTCGCTGCTGTATTGATTGTAGGTAACGAAAGGTTTTACCGGGGAATTGGCCAATAAAGAAAACTCTGCGGGAGCTAAATTAAAGAAAGCAATTATAAATACAATCAGTAATTTATGCACAGTGCTTATTGCTTTCATGGAATTTATTTTTTTTGGCTAAAGCCGGTATGGTATTCGAAGACTGGCCTCTTGTTAAGATGGTCCTCAGGTGTTGAAGGGCGGTACGATGTAAAGGTCTGTGGATTGCCAATAAAAAAAGGAAGAAAAGCAAAACGTTTTTCCTCCTCAACGTATTTTCAGTGTTTAGCTTATTCCACTTTCTTGTTTACGTAGATCTGTGTAAGCATCCCAAGCACAAACATGCCTGCAGCCACCAGAAGCCAGGTATTACTGAGATTTCCTGTAAATTGAGTAGCGGCAAGCACAGCCGTGCCTCCGAGAACAATAATAATGCCGAGGTTTTTGAGCAAAAGAGTGAAAAACTTTTTCATCGTATTTTAATTGAATGAGTTGTTTTTGCTACTAAAGTGTGCAAAGTTACACATTTTATTCAAATATCTATAAAACTTGGCCTTTTTTACATCCTGATTTTTTTAAATCATATTTTGTCAGAAAAAATAATCTTACTACCTTTGCGCCGCTCTTTTTGTGAAAAACCTATTCAGTGTTTTATTAGCAAATGAGTTAGTATAAAAACATTTATAAATTTTCTTATGAACAATTACGAAACCGTTTTCATTTTAACTCCCGTTTTGTCTGAGCCTCAGATGAAGGAAGCGGTAGAAAAATTCAAAAACCTTCTCGTTGCAGAAGGTGCTGAGATTGTGCATGAAGAAAGCTGGGGGCTGCGCAAACTGGAATATGCTATCCAGAAAAAGTCCACCGGTTTTTATCAGCTGCTCGAGTTTAAGGCCAATCCGGAAATTGTCGCCAAATTGGAAGTCAATTTCCGTCGTGATGAATCAGTCCTTCGTTTTTTGGTATTGAAGCAGGATAAATTCTTTGCTCAATACGCCGAAAAAAGAAGAAGTTTGAAACAAGCTAAAAAGGAGAATTAAACCATGGCACAGAATAGCTCAGAAATCCGTTATCTGGTTCCCCCCACGGTGGACACCAAGAAAAAGAAATATTGCCGTTTCAAAAAGAGCGGTATCAAGTTTATTGACTACAAGGACCCCGAATTCCTTAAAAAGTTTCTCAACGAACAGGGAAAGATCTTACCCCGCCGTATTACCGGTACCTCGCTGAAGTTTCAGCGCAAAGTAGCCCAGGCTGTCAAACGTGCTCGTCATTTGGCCCTCTTGCCTTATGTAACCGATTTGATGAAATAAAAAAGGAGGAATTAATATGGAACTTATTTTAAAAGAAGACGTAATCAATCTCGGCTACAAAGACGATATTGTCAAGGTAAAAGACGGCTATGGCCGCAATTTCCTCATTCCAAACGGTATGGCCGTTATGGCTACGGAGTCGGCCAAAAAAATGCTGGCCGAAGACCTCAGGCAACGTGCCCATAAACTGGAACAAATGAAAGCCGACGCCCAGGCCATGGTTTCCAAATTCGAGGGTGTACACCTGAGCATAGGAGCCAAAGTGAGCAGCACAGGCAAAATTTTTGGTTCTGTAGGACCGATACAAATAGCCGAGGCGCTCGAAAAACAAGGCCTGAGCATAGACCGCAAAAACATTTTGCTCAAGGATGCAGTTAAAGAAGTAGGTGAATACAAAGCTATGATCAAACTCCACCGCGAAGTTCAGGTGGAAATCAGTTTTGATGTAGTCGCTGAGTAATCCACTGCAATACACTTACAAGAGGGCGTCTCATATTTTTGGGACACCCTCTTTTTGTTCTTCAGCCATTCCGGATATCCGGCAGCCAAGACTGCATTATCGCGCGACACCGAAAAATAATACTGAGGTGTTTTTGTCGCCTCCTGACTTTTCTTGCAAACAGATTAATTATTTCCCCACTCATGATTAAGCAGCCCGCCATACAGCCCCCTACATTTTTGTTTTATACTTTGGGATGCAAATTGAATTTTGCCGAGAGTGCAGGTTTGGGCAAACAAATGCAGCAAGCAGGTTATCAGGCGGTAAAAGCCGGTCAGGAGCCGGATGTCTGCGTTATTAATACCTGTACGGTAACTCAAACGGCCGAACAAAAATGCCGGCAGAATATCCATAGGCTCATACGTAAACATCCCGGAGCTTTTATAGTGGTCACGGGTTGTTATGCCCAGCTCAGAGCGAAGGATTTGGCCGCCATTCCCGGAGTGGATCTGGTGCTGGGTTCGGATCAAAAGATGGATATGTTGCAACATTTGCAGAGCCGGAAACTCGAAAAGGCTGCTGTTTTTACCGGACCAAACAGCAAGATTCATCGTTTTTTCCCGGCCTGTGCCAGGGGAGATCGTACCCGGTATTTTCTGAAAGTGCAAGACGGTTGCGATTATTTTTGTACCTATTGCACTATTCCCTTTGCCAGGGGCCGAAGCCGCAATCTCAGCATCGAAGATACCGTCTTGCAGGCCCGCGAAGTGGCCAAAGAAGAAGGAAGGGAAATAGTATTGACGGGTGTAAACATTGGAGATTTCGGCAAAAGCAGCGGCGAGAAACTAATTGATTTATTGAGGGCGCTGGATCAGGTCGAAGGCATTGAGCGCTATCGCATTTCTTCACTGGAACCAGATCTGCTTAGTGATGAGATTATTGAGTTTGTAGCCTCTTCCAAACGTTTTGTGCCCCATTTTCATCTGCCCCTGCAAGCCGGCAGCGACGAAATGTTGCGCCTGATGCATCGCCGCTATTTAACCGGACATTTTGCCTCCAGAGTAAGTAAGATTCGACAAATTCTGCCGGGGGCTTTTATTGGTGTGGATGTAATTGTGGGTATGAGGGGCGAAACTCAGGAACGTTTCGAAGAGACCAAAGCTTTTCTTGAAAATCTTGATTTTAGTCAGCTTCACGTTTTCAGCTATTCGGAACGCCCCGGAACACAAGCCTTAAAGATAGAGCCGGTGGTAAGCAGCTCTGAACAAAAAAATCGCAGTGAGCTCTTGCATGCTTTGTCCGAAAACAAACGACTGCAATTTTATGCCGACCACCGGGGAGAACAGGTCGTTGTGTTGTTTGAGAAGGGCAAAAAAAACAACCTGATTCATGGTTTCACCGAAAATTATATACGCGTGGAAGCGCCTTGGCGCAGTGAATGGGAAAATCGCAGTATTCGTTTGATTCTCGGTGATTT
>JAQUTN010000122.1 GCA_028694375.1 Bacteroidales bacterium | reverse complement strand
TTAATAACTCTGCTGATGGTTTGAAGATGACCCAATAATGTAGTACTTGATGCAATAAATTTCATGGCGGAAATTGTTTAGATGAGCTACAAAGTTATGAAAAAAATAGAATAGCCCTGAATTCAGGCTGAAAAAAAATAATAAAGATTTAAATCACACATTATCAATACATAAGCTTAGAGTATTACTACTTCGGCTTGAAGCCTGATACCGAAAGTGGAAAATACATCGGCAGCAATTTGTTGGTATAAGTCATAAATTTCCTCTCCTTGGGCAGCACCCAGATTTACCAGAACCAGGGCTTGCTTAGGGTAGACCCCTGCCCTGCCCAAGGATTTGCCTTTCCATCCGCAATGCTCAATCATCCAGGCTGCTGAAAGCTTGACTTTGTTGTTGGGGAGCTTCCAGTGAGGCAGTTCGGGGAAACGTTCAGCCAAAAGAGCGAAGGCAGAGGCCTCGAGTTCCGGATTCTTGAAAAAACTGCCGGCATTACCCAATACGTCAGGATCGGGAAGTTTTGAGGAACGAATGGCCAGCACCGTCCGGCGAATCAGAGCCAGGTTGTAAGAATGAGCATCAGGCCCTTCCTGCAGGCCGCCCTGCGAACTCAGTGCCTCTTTCAGATTGCCGTAGTCCAGACGATAGAAAGGCTTTTTATTCAGGCGGTAGCTTATGTAACACACTATAAAGCGGTCTTTCCATTCCTGCTTGAAACGGCTGTTGCGGTAAGCCAGCCCGCATTCCTCGACCGGCAAGACCTTCAGTTCTTGAGTTTGCCTGTCAAAAACTTCGACAGAATGTATTACATCTTTGGCTTCCACGCCGTAAGCTCCGATATTTTGAATTGGACTGGCACCAGTCAGCCCCGGTATGCCCGAAAGATTTTCTATTCCTCCCCAGGCCTGCGACACGCAGTATTCGACAAATTGATCCCAATCCAGTCCGGAACCCGCCCGCAGCAAGACCTCATCTTTGTTTTCGTGTAGCACATCAATACCGCTAATGGCCGATTTTATGATCAGGCCGGGAAAGTCCTGGGTAAAAAGTATATTACAGCCTCCGCCCACAGGTAAAACCGGCAGTTTATCAAAACGTTTATCCTGCAGAATTTCTCTTAGTTCCTCGGTTTTTTGATACTCTGCCCAATAGCGGGCAGAGACATTCAGGTGAAAACTATGTTTGTCTTTTAGGCAGACCTGTTCCTGTACAATCATCAGCTTATGGAATGAGTCACAAAGATACGAGAGATTTTTGATAATTATGGGATTTATGCCTACTTTCGCCCCACTTATAGTTTAGCCATGGATGCCGCAAACTACACTTATCAGGCCTTAAACCAACAAAAACTACTCTCTGTCGTTGTGCCGGTGTTCAATCGTGCCCCGATGCTGAAGACTTGCCTGGAAAGTATCCGCCTCCAGAACTATCGTCCACTGGAACTAATTTTGGTTGACAACGCTTCAGAAGACCAAAGTCTGCAAATCTGCCGCGATTATCAACAACAGTACCGTTCGGAAGATTTCAATATTGTGGTGTTGCAGGAAACAAAAAAAGGAGCCTGCGCCGCCCGAAACAAAGGCTATGCAGCCTCCAGGGGCGATTACCTGCTTTTTTTCGATTCCGACGATCGTTTGTATCCCGACTACGCTACTGTGATGCTCAGAGAAGCAGCTCTGCAACACTACCCTTCGCTACTGGCCTGCAAAGCCGATATCGAAGACAGGAACAGGCGTTTTGTCTTTCCCAAACGTATACACGCACAACCTGCCGCGCAACTTTACGATCCCGTCCTGAAAACTGCTTCCTGCATGATTCGCCGCGATCTGATGGAGAAATGCGGCCCCTGGGACGAAGACCTGCAACGCTGGCAGGATCTGGAGTTTGGTTTTCGATTGCTGCTCCATGCTCCGGAAATCTGCTGGATATTGCGTCCGCTGTTTTATTCCGGGCTTATGCCCGATTCCATCACGGCAGCCTCCTATACTGCAGACCACCTCAAAATGCACCAGAGCCTGGATAAGATTCATCTAAGCATAGATCAACAAAAAGCCGAAGATAAACCACTCTTGCTCAAAGCTCTGGCCTTCAAGACTATTTCTATGGCTGCCTTGCTGTATAAGGAGCAATCCTTCGATTTAGCAAAAGACTACTACAAAAAAGGCCTGAGCCTCTGCCCCACAAAATCGGGAACAGTCCTGCTCAGGCTTCATTATTTGTACACCCGCCTTGGCGGCAGGGGATTCTGGCGTTTGGCCGAAAAGATCCTGTAAACTAGTACAAGTTGTTTCAGACTTGCCGGCAATTCGGCTTTCGGACCTGAAAAGCTCAGGCGAAAAGCGCCTCGGGGCTCTAAAAACAGTTAAGGTTGTTCCTCTACTTTTTCTCCGTTTAGAAAAACCTCTTCAAAAACTACGTTTTCGGCTCCAATTATCAGATTGCCCTTTTCAACATTGTTAAAGGAGCAGTTCCGTATCAGAATGTCGTGCACACTGATGTGATCGGTATAGCCGTCTATCCAGACTCCGTACTTGCTTTTGTTTGACTTTATATTATTCAAAATAACGTTGCGAAGCACCGGCATATTGGGGCCTTTGGTGACGCGCTCATATTTGAGCTCCATACGCATAACAGATTCCCCGCATTCGCCCACCTGAATATTGCGGACAAACAGATTTTCGATGGTACCACCGCGCAAAGGATTGGTTTTGAGCCGGACTATACGATCCAGATTAGGACTGTCCATTTGGCAGTCTTCGGCCCAGACATTGCGGCAACCGCCCGATATTTCACTGCCGATTACCACCCCACCGTGTCCGTCTTTCATGACGCAACGGCGTACGATCGTATTTTCGGCGGGCGTATTCCAACGAAAACCGTCCTTGTTACGGCCCGACTTTATAGCGATGCAATCGTCGCCTGTGTTGAAATAACAATCTTCGATGAGTACATTTTTGCAGGATTCAGGATCACAGCCATCGTTGTTGGGGCCATGACTATCCATTGTTACACCGCGGATGACGACATTTTCGCAAAGCAAAGGATGCAGCAGCCAAAAAGGAGATCTGTTGATGGTAACGCCCTGAACCAACACATTCTTGCAGAGATAGGGTTGAAAAAACGGGGGGCGCAGGCAATCTTCGATGCTCATAATTCGTTCTTCGACAGGAACTTCTCCGGCTTCCATCCTGGCCAGGCGATTACGTCCGGCCTCTTTGCTGCCGTTCCATTCCTGCGACAACATGCCCTCTTTCCAGCCGTATTCTTTTCTCCCCTTCCAGGGCCACCAGTTATCGGACGAAGCCTGGCCGTCGAGGATGCCCTTGCCGGTAATGGCAATGTTTTCCTGTTTATAGGCGTAAATGAGGGGCTTTAAATTATAGCAATCCCAACCTTCCCAACGGCTCAGTACCACAGGCAGATAATCGTCGGGATTGGTAGAAAATTTCAGTACGGCTCCCTCTTCGAGGTGCAAACAGACATTGCTTTTGAGCTCGATGGGGCCGGTAAAAAAATTACCGGCAGGGACAATCACTTTGCCCCCTCCCTGCTTGTTACATTCCAAAATGGCCTGATTGATGGCAGTGTTACTGTAGTCTTCGACACCTTCCTGAGCTCCAAAATCCCGAATACTAAATTGTCTGTCGGGAAACTTGGGTTCCTTAATGCTTTTGAGCACTTTGCCGGCCTGTTTCCAAGCCTGCTTTTCGATATCGGCAGCCCTTAGGTTAGAAACAATCAACAAGCAGGCAGTCAATAGAGTTATTAGTGGAAAATTCACTCCTTTTCTCATAAATTCCGGGGTTTAAAGCTTCACATAAGAGTTCAAAGAAGGCAAAGATATCTATTTTTGTTTAGATTCCAAGATTTCAAGCAATTGACTTACGGCCTCTTTGGTATTGGAACTTGCTTGCTGGCAACGAATAAACGCACTGCCCACAATCGCACCCGCCGCATGCCGGCAAGCACTGTCAAAAGTAGCCTTGTTGGAAATGCCAAAACCTATCAGACAGGGATTCTTGAGTTTCATCGCCTGAATTCGCTTGAAATACTGCTCTTTGGCTTCGTCAAAGGCTGTTTGCGGCCCTGTGGTCGAGGCAGAAGAAACCATGTAGATGAAGCCCCGGCTGTGAGCGTCAATCATGCGAATTCGCTCTTCGGGCGTTTCGGGACTGATCAGCAATATGTTTTCCAATTCGTACTTTTTGGCCAAAGGTTCAAATTCTTTCAGGTATTCGGCCAAAGGCAGGTCGGGAATAATAAAGCCATCTATCCCGCAAGCTTTGGCCTGACGACAAAATGCCTCAAAGCCAAATTGCAGCACCGGATTTATATAACCCATCAATATCAGTGGGATATCGGTGATTTCCCGGACTTTTTCGAGTTGTTTAAACAAGAGTTTCAAGCTCATACCCTTGTTCAAAGCCTGTTGGCTGCTCTGCTGAATAAGCGGGCCGTCGGCCATGGGATCCGAAAAGGGAATGCCGATTTCGATCATATCTATTCCCTGTCGGCTCAATTCGGCTATAACATCGAGCGTCGAATCCGTTTCGGGAAAACCGGCCGTAAAATAGACGGATAAAATAGAGCCTTGTTTTTGTTTAAAAAGAGTGTTTATTCGGTTCATATTAGCTGTTTTTTTAATGAAGTAAGGGGCATTCCTGTATAAATGCCTTCAATTTTTGAATATCCTTTAATCCGGGAGCTGTTTCGAAACGACTGTTAATATCCAGTCCGGCCAGTCGCGGGTGCTTGAGTTTTGCCAGTAGTTGTGCCTCACCGGGGCCGATTCCGCCACTTAGAAAAAAGGGAATGTCTGAACGGTAATGGCTCAATAGTTCCCTGTCAAATTGACGACCTGAACCTCCGTATGAAGGGCCTTTGGTGTCGAAGAGCAAATAATCGCAAACCCCCTCGTAGACAGCAGCAATACGAAAATCTTCCGGCCCACTTACCGGCAGGGCTTTGATCAGTAAATAGCCTTCCGTCCTGAGCTGCCTGCATTGCTCCGGACCTTCGTTTCCGTGCAATTGCAGGGCATTCAGACCGTAGCGTTTAGCCGTTTCGAGTATTTCTTTGTTCGAAGCATTTACAAACACCCCGGTTTTATGAATATGAGAAGGTATTTCGAGGCTTTCGGGTGTTTGGCTCAGGGAAATATTTCTGGGCGAGGGCGGATAGAAAATAAAGCCCATAAAATCGGGATTCAGAGCTGCCACCTCTCGGATGTTGTCTGCATCCCGGAGGCCGCAAATCTTGAGTAATAGTTTATTTTCAGACATCTCAGGACAATTGTTTAATAAAGTCAGCCAAGGCCTTACCGGGATTATCGGTTTTCATAAAAGCCTCTCCCATCAAAAAACCTTTATAACCTGTCTGACGCAAGGCCAGTACATCTGCCGGGGCCGAAAGACCGCTTTCGCTGATCTTAGTCACTTGCTCCGGCAAGTAGCCGGCCACCTGAAACGAGAGTTGCAGATCGGTTTCGAAACTTTGCAACTTACGATTGTTCACACCAAGAATATCAACGTATTCATTAATGTGATCCAGCTCTTTAAGACTGTGTATCTCTAGCAAAACTTCAAGTCCCAATTGCCGGGCTTTGGCTGCCAGCAATTTGGTTTTGGCTGGTATCAAGGCTGCCGCAATCAGCAAAATCAGATCGGCTCCCAGGGCTTTGCTCTGGTAAAGCTGATATTCGTCCAGAATAAAATCTTTGCGTAACAAAGGCCGCTGAACGCTTTCCCTTGCCAAAGAAAGATCCTGAGTGCTTCCTCCAAAAAAGTGTTCGTCGGTCA
>JAQUTN010000121.1 GCA_028694375.1 Bacteroidales bacterium | reverse complement strand
ATTCCATACAGATAGGCGAACTGGCTATTTCCAATACCGACTGGAATCCTCTGTTTTTTGGTCAGGAACACGCTGCCGAGCCGGCCATGATTTTTGGTGCTGCTTCATTCAGAAACCTGGTGGCTTTTGCTCCCAGAGCCCGCAATCTAACCACGAAAAAGGTTGATTTTAAACTCTTCCCTTACGAATATGCTTCTTCCCAAAACATCAGCAATGCCGAATCTATGCCTTTCCTCTTTGTCCCCAAAGGAGTACACGACTGGGGAGGGCTCAAGGCTATCGCAGGCAAGAGCGCCGTTAGCGGCAACTGGACCAGTATCAGTTTTCCCGAAGCCTTCGAAACTGTGCCTGTGATTTTTGCCCAGCAAATCACCACCGTAAATTCAACAGCAACAGCTATTCGCATTCGCAACGTGACCAAAGAGGGATTTCAGGCCAAAATAGCCAAAGAACTGGCTCAAACCTACACAACCATAGCCGAAGCTATTAACTGGCTGGCTGTGTCTCCTGGCGAGGGTAAGCTTAACGGGCGTGACATCGTGGTAGGTTCAACTGCCTCCACGGCTTTGGGCACTTCGAGCAGCTCCTGGCAGGTGGCCACCATCAAATGGGGTAAAAGATTGACCGATCCCTTGTTTTTTGCCTTTATGCAAACAGCCAACGACGAGCGTGCCGCTGTTGTTCGCAGGCACACACTCAGTTCCACCACGGCAACTGTCTTTAAACAAACCGAGGGCAGCCAGAGTGTTGCCGTTCAAAAAGAGGGAGCCGGCTGGATGGTTATTGACAATCCCGAACCGGCGGGCCTGAATCCCCTCAGTCAGGAAAAGTCCGAACTGCGTCTGGCAGTGCACAATGGCCTGCTAAGTTTCGAAACAGAAAGTGCAGGCAATAATCTGGTCGAAATTCTGGACAGCTGGGGCAGGGTGGTCTTGCAAACCACAGCAAACCTTGGCAAGCAGATTGATGTTTCCGGTTTGCCCCGGGGCTGTTATCTGCTGCGGGTGGGCAATACATTCAGTAAGTTTATCCGATGAAATTTAAGAAGTTGATAATTATGAAAAAGAGTGTAGTATTACTAGTAGCCTTGTTTTTACAGTCTCTTAGTCTGTATGCGGCGGATCCTTTGGTGATAACCAATCCCGAAGTAGTGCGTGGAGCCACGCTGGCCTTTGCTTTTGGCTCGGTCGATCCGCAGGGAAATGTTGTGACAGAAAAAGGCATTTGCTGGGCGACTTCGCCCAATCCGGGCATAGAAGACAATACAGTAACCGCCGCTGCACTGTCGTATCGTTGCCGGCTGGATAATATACCTCCGGCCAGCAGGCTTTATATCAGAGCCTATGCCAAAACCTCAGACGAACAGGTCTATTATGGTGAAAACAGAACTTTCACCACCATTCCCAAAGGGAAAGTGACGTATACCGTTAATCAACCCGCTGCCGAGGATATAGATCATTTCAATCGCATCAAAGCAGCTGCAGAAACCTCGGTGGAGTATTACAACAAGCTGACTTCCATTTCGAACAAACACCTCACATTCAACTATAATTCCGGTGTACCAACGGCCGACGCCAGTTACAGCGGCTGGATACGTTTCGGGCCTAATGCCAGTTATCAGCAGGTGGGTACTGCCCTGCACGAAATGGCACACTGCATTGGGGTGGGGACCCACAGCAGCTGGACCGGGCTGGTTTTGAAAAACGGGGTGTATGTGGGCAGAAGGGCCAATCGGGTGTTGCAATTGATGACCGGTGATTCCAAGGCTTACATCAAGGGCGACGGTACTCATTTCTGGCCTTACGGCATCAACGGAGCGCACGAGGACGACCACAGCGAAATGACCTATATTATTAACACTATGATAGTTCAGGCCATGGGCGAAGACGGCCTGCCTCCTTCGGGCGGGTTTGCCACACCAGCCGAAACTTTTGCTGCCGAAGCCGGTAAAAAATACTACATCAAAAGCGAAGCTACCGATCAAGGTGGCAGGGATTCCATGTTTCTGGTGGCGGGCACAGACAACACTCTGATACTCGAAACCATGACTCCGGCCAAGGCTCTGGCAGATGAGCGGGCGGCCTGGTATTTCCATTTCGATCCGGCAACACAATATTATTTTATCCGCAATGCCGCAACGGGCCAGCATCTGAGTTTGAATGCAACACAAGCATATAATGGTTTTACGCTCAAGGACAGTGCCCAGACGGCTGTTGATAAGCTTCGCTTTCAGCTAATTCGTAACCGCAACGAAATTATGAGCGGTGACGACCAGGCCTGGATGGATTTATCCGGCTTTTGGATGATCAATCCCAACAGTGGAGGAACTACCCAAAGCCTGCGCGCTTTCCGTCAAACCATTTATTCCTACAACACCAGTCTGGCCGATGCCAATTCCACCTTACGCTGGATTTTGCTGGACGAAGAGCAAACCGCCCAATTTGACAAGATAATAGGAGGCCAGGGGGCCTTTGATCCCGATACCTCTCTGGTTTACACCATTAAACCCGCCGGTCAGGATAAAAGAATCAAGGCGTCTATTACCAACTCTTTGAATCAGGTGGATTTGCGTGAAGACGATAAAAGTCAGAAATGGAAACTTCAGACAGTAGAAACTCAGGAAGAAGGCAAGAAACGATATTATCTGTATAACCTGGGTAGCAAAAAATGCCTCACAATTCAGAAATGGATTGGAGAGGAGACTTCCACGGCTCAAGCCCTGAGAAACACCAAAATGCTGGCCAAAGACGAAGCAAACATCAACCAGCAACTCAGCCTGAAATCGGTCGAAGTGGATTTTTCGGGTGATGTGCCGGTGCGTTACATCACCATTGAAAACGATCATCCGGTGATGCTGGATACGGTCTTGGATGAAAGATCTTACAGGTTGCAAATTCTGAGTGAGACAACGCAGGTTGGAAATTTCTTTGATGTGGACGGAGTAAGAGACAGCCAGCGTTGGATCCTGATTCCAGACCAGGTACAGAGCTCGCTGCCCCAAGCAACAGCCTTGGCAGCAGAGTTGTTTTACCGCGACGGCTTATTGCATTACCGGCTGCCCGAAAACAGTACTCTGGAAGTATTTACACTGACCGGACAATTGGTAACGAAAACTCAGTCCAATCCTGGCAGCGGAGAATTAATGCTCGAAAAAGGTATTTATATGGTCAGAGTACGTCAGCAGCAAAACTCTGAGGTAGTAAAGATTCTTGCGCATTAAACAAGTCTTACTTATTGAATGCTGTCTATGTTGCTGTTATTCAGTAGTTCTTAGCCAGACAAGCGCTAATCCAGGTAACGTGCCAGCTCGCAGGCAGCCAGCAAAAAAGCTCCAACGCCGAAATTGGCTGTAGATTTGGCATTTACTGTTTGGCCGGGTATGGCTCTTTCTCCAATGGGTTGTACATAGCCGATACTGTTGTCGTCTTGCAAGGCTGTTTTGCTGAGGTAAGACCAGGCTTTGGCGGCGGTGGGCAGATACTCCTTTTCGTCGAGCAGGCCGTTGTTGATGCCCCAGAAATACGCATAGGTAAAGAAAGCCGTGCCACTGGTTTCGGGGCCCGGCGCGTGTTCGGAATCGAGCAGGCTGCGAGTCCAGTAACCATCTTCCTGCTGGATTTTTTTCAGGCTGGCGGCCATGGCCACAAAGCGCTGCTCTATTGTTTTTCTGAAGGCATTGTCTTCGGGCAAATCCTGCATTACTTTGGCATAGGCTGCAAACACCCAACCGTTGCCCCTGGACCAGAAATTCTTTTTGCCGTTGATGGTGGGTTCTTTGGGGTAAACGTATTTGGCATCGCGGTAGAAAAGGGCGTATTCCTCATCGTACATGAGCTCTTCGGCGAATTGGTAATACTCTTGCAATTTTTCCAGAAAACCTTCGTCTGCCGTTAGTTTGTACAATTTAGTCATAACGGGCATAGCCATGTAGAGCCCGTCGGCCCACCACCAGTAATCCTTGTTTTCGGTACTCATCTGGTAATACATCACCTCTTTGGCTCTGTCTATTTTGTGTTCTTTGGGTTCGATGTTGTAAAGGTCAATATAGGTTTGAAAACAGGTTTGCCAATCGCCGAAGAGCACATAGAGGTCGTTTTCGCCGTAATGGTATCTCCAGCGGCTTTTATCGACCGATTTGGCTCCCATCCACTCGTTGTGTTCTGCCCATTTTTCGGAATATTCCCTGTAGGCTTCTTTGCCCGTCAGGAAATAGGCTTCCATATTGCCGCTGTGGTAGGCGGCGTTGTCCCAGAAAGCGCGCACCGTATAGGGATGCCCGGCCTGCCAGTGCTGGTTGACTTTGTGAATAATATTTATGACCTCTTTTTTGCTGTCGGATAGCAAAGAGTTTTTGGCCTTGCAGGAACTCAGGCTTATAAAAGACAGACTAAAAATAAAGATCAGGAATAAGGATTTCGTCAGCTGTAAAGTTTTCATACGAATTTTGGTATAAGTACTATTTTACAGCGGCGAAGTAACAAAAAATACAAAAAAGGCGGTTCTAAAATTCAGTCATTATGGTGCAAACTTTTGTTCAACTAAGAGCTCAAAACTCTTGTTTGATTGTGGGTCTGCGTTTTTTTTCATTCTTTTGTGCATAATTAAATCAAATTTTGTATGAAGCCCGGTACTTTGCTTTGGACAGTTGTTTTATGCCTTTCCGTTATTCTGAATATGCAGGCACAAGACCATAGTTTACAACTGCATTACACTTTTAACACCAGCACCAATCAAGTACCCGATATGAGCGCTAACCACTACGATGCTCAACTGATGAATCAGGCAGGAATTCGTACGCTCGATACTGTGCAGGTGTTGGATCTGGGCGATCAAAACGGTTACCTGGATATGGGCACTTCCGTGGGAGCGCTTATTGCCGGCCTGGAAGATTTCAGCATCACTACCGCCATTTACATTGACGAAAGCAGCAATATCACAGGCAACGGCAATTTTGTCTGGGTTTTTTCGACCAGCCCTGCCTGCGGGCAATACACGGGAAAATACATAGCCTACAGGGTAAACCGCCAGCGTTACGCTTTGTCTACAGGCGGTTACAACAACGAAGTAGCTGCAGTCGAAACCGGAGCAGCTTCGCGCAAAGGCAGCTGGTACCAATTGACTTATACCCAGCGGGGCAGCAAAGGCAGTCTTTATATTGACAGTACAGAAGTAAGATCTTCTTCCTCACTGGCTTATACACCCAAAGATATCGGGCAGGCTACGGAATACAACTGGATTGGCCGGCCCCATTTCAGTTCGGATGCTTATTTAAAGAATACCCTGATCAGCGATTTCAGAATTTACAACCGGGCTCTGAGCGTGGAAGAAATCAAGGCTCTTTCGGGGCAAATCTCCGGGCTGAATGCTGCCATGAATCTGGAACTGCTCAAGGAAGCCTGGCAAAAGTTGAGCCTGGCAGATACCACCGACATCACTTCAGATATCCAACTTCCGCTCAGTGCCGCCGGAGAGGTAGTTGTAAGCTGGACTTCCTCTCATCCGGAAATTATCAGTAACCAAGGCAAAGTGGAGCGTCCGGCAGCCGGCAGCGACACCGCCCGTGTCGTTCTTAGGGCAAGTCTGAGCAAGGGCAGCGATACCTTGTATAAAAGCTTCGAAATTACTGTTTTACCTTTTTTTAGTCCAGAAATTTCTATTCAGCGCGATCTGGAGGCTTTGCCCTTTTCTAAGGCTGAAAACACAGTAAAATACAAACTGCATTTGCCCTCTGCAGGAGCCGAAGGCAGCAGCCTGAGCTGGATTTCGGACAATACCGCCTACCTCAGCCACGAGGGCGATTTGTTGCAACAACCCGGGGCCGGAGAAGCCGATGTTCTCCTCAATCTGCAGGTG
>JAQUTN010000120.1 GCA_028694375.1 Bacteroidales bacterium | reverse complement strand
TAACGACTTCTTCGAAATTGTGGATACTGCCCTCTACACCAAAGCCAGCTTCGATTTTGAATTGCAAAATTCTTATGTGATTCTGGTCGAAGCAGAAGACAAGCAAGGCTACAGCTTACAGGAATTCGTAGAAATATGGGTGATGAATGTAAACGAAACGCCTCTTGAATTGAGTTTGTCGGATACTCTTGTGTATGAAGATGCTCCGGTCGGCAGTTACGTTGGAACCTTTGACGCCACTGATCCGGATTATTTTGATCAATTCCGTTTCAGACTCGTAGCCGGCCAGGGCGACAACGACAACGCTAAATTCCGGATAGATGGGAACAATCTGTATACCAAAGCACTGTTCGATTTCGAAAAACAAGCCGAATTATCCATTCGGGTTGAAGTGCTTGACCAGGGCAATGCCGGTCTGATAAAAATCTTTAGAATTGCTGTGTTGGATGTAAACGAAGCTCCTACCGCTATACTTTTATCCAAACACACCATTCTCGAAAATCAGCCTGTCAACACCTTGGTCGGCCGATTCTCTGCCATTGATCCCGATGCCGGAAACAGCTTCAATTACCTCTTTGCCATGGGCGAGAACGACATCGACAACGCCAGTTTTAATATCCGTGGCGACAGCCTGATAACAGACGAGATGTTTGATTTCGAAAAGAAATCTACCTACTTCATCCGCATCATGACCGTTGATCAGGACGGTGCAGTCTTTGAGCGCAGTTTTACTATCGTAGTTCAAGACGTGGACGAAAATCCCAAAGCCATTACCGATATTCGACTGAGCAAACACGAAGTGCCCGAAAACGAAACTACTCCGGCTTTTGTAGGTAAACTCAGCACCATAGGAGGCATACCTGAATTCAGCTACGATTTTGTCATTGGCGACGGAGACTACGACAACCATCGCTTTATGATATCGAACGACTCGCTCTATGCTTTGGTCAGCTTTGATTTCGAAAATCGTTCGCTCTACTTTGTTCGTATTCAAACCACCGACAACTTGGGTGAAAGCATGAGCAAACTGATGTTGATTCTGGCCGAAGACCTGAACGAAAGCCCCTATGCCCTGAATTTGTTTAACAACGTTATTGATGAGCAACAACCGGCCTACAGCCTGGTGAGCACTATCGTCAGTTTCGATCAGGACAAGGGAGATTTGCACAACTATAGCCTGGTGGCCGGCGAAGGCGATGCAGATAATGCTTATTTCATTATCAGAGGCGACAGTCTGCTCACGGCCGATGTTTTGTACTTTGACCAAAAAGCGGCCTACAGCATACGTCTGCAAACCACCGACCTTGGCGGCATGAGCTACAGCACCAATACTACGGTGATTTTGAATAAACTGAGCGGACTGGGGCAAAACACAAGCGATGCCCTGAATGCACTACTCGGCGAAAACGAACTCATAGTACACGCTGTTGAATTTGGAGGGAAAAGGATCGTGCTGCACAACCTGCTTGGACAAGTTATTCTGAGCGAAGAATTGCACAGTCAGATGAGCAATTTCAAGCTGAACAACTTGCCCAAAGGTGTCTATTTGTTGAGTATTTACGACAAGGATGTTTTGATCCAAAAGATTAAGATATCCAGAAATTGACGGCACGACAGTTAAAAGCTCAATTTGAGGAACTTGAGTAAAAAAGGCGCCTCGGAATTAAGAAAATCCGGGGCGCCTGATTTTTCCCGGAATGGAGGACAATGCAAAAAGCGTTCAAGAATCTGAAATCCTTGAACGCTTTTTTCAGTCGGGGTGACTAGATTCGAACTAGCGACCACTCGCCCCCCAGACGAGTACTCTAAACCGGACTGAGCTACACCCCGAAAACGGCCGCAAATGTATAACGAAAATTTGGATTGCACAAACACTAAGCAATTTTTATTTGAACAGAAACTTTCGGACAAAGCAGGTTTTGCCGGACATAAATAATATCGCCACTCAACTCAAAGCCAAACAAGATTAAGCAATAAAGTATACCCCTTTGTCAATATTGTCGAATATTATGCCAAAATCAGCTTACAATGTTTGTTAATACTTGGTGATCCCATGCCTTTTAATTACTTTTGCAGGCTAAACTCAATACCGTTAAAAACAAATGCTAAAGGCACTTGAGGAAATATCAAACCGGTTCTCCCCCATTTTACTGGAGGAAATGGAAGCCGTAAAGTTGATGAACCGTATCGACACTAAATATTTTGCACATGTTGAGCTGCTGATTCCCCTGCTGGAAAAGATGACAGAAGAATATTTTATTCAGGAAATCAACGGTAAACGTATTGCTCAATACCATACGCTGTACATGGATACAGCCGATTCCGAAATGTACCTGGCACATCACAACGGGCGTAAAGTAAGGCAAAAAATACGCATTCGTGATTACGAAGAATCCAATCTCAGTTTTTTTGAAATTAAAAACAAAAACAACAAAGGACGGACCAAAAAGAAAAGAGTTAAACTCGAAAACACCGATTTCCACCACAACGGACAGGTATTGGAGCTAATGGACAAATACGCAAAATATAAGATTGAAGGACTGATTCCGCAACTGGAAAATTTTTTTAATCGCATCACTCTGGTCAACAAAAATAAAACCGAACGTTTAACCATAGACTTAAATTTAAAGTTTCATCATTTGCAAACCAAAGCCTGGAGCGATTTATCCAAACTAATGATTATTGAGCTTAAACAAGACGGAAATTTTCGCTCACACGCAAAGGAAATATTATTTGCCCTGCGTATTCATCCGAACAACATCAGCAAGTATTGCATAGGATCGGTCCTGACCAACCCGGAATTAAAAAACAACAGATTTAAATCAAAAGTCAGCCTCATAAATAAAATAATCAACAACTAGTATGGAAGAATTTGCAGAAATGTTACAAGCGGAAGAATTGCTGGAAACGCAAGCCCTGGCTACCCCAATTTTTAATGCTCACGATTTGTGGGAATTGTTGTTCCGCTTCTTTTTCAATTTTGTGGTAATAGGGATTCTTATTCATTTCTTCTATTACAAAAAAAGTCGTAGAGTAGACTATTACTTTACCTTTATTATCATCAGTGTCAGCATGTTCTTCCTGATTTACCTACTGGGAAGCGTCAAGCTTAAAATCGGCTTTGCACTGGGTATTTTTGCTATTTTCGGCATTATACGCTATCGCACCGAACAGGTACCAATACGGGAGATGACCTATTTGTTTACCATTACTGCCATTTCTGTTATTAATGCCCTGTCCATACAGATGAGTTACACACAAATGGTGGCCACCAATGTTATCATTATATTGGTAATTTGGGGGCTGGAAACATCGCGTTGGCTCAAACACACCAACAGTAAAATGGTGCTATACGACAAAATTCAGCTGATACTGCCTGAAAAGGAAAAAGAACTTGTCGAGGACTTGAAAATACGTACCGGTCTTGATATCATTCGGGTAGAGGTGGGGCACATTGATTTTTCGCGCGACATTGCCTATATAAAAGTATTTTACGAATCAAACCGGGTCGAAATCAATGCTACTGATCAGATTTCCCGTTTCCCTAAATGGTCAAACGAATAAATGCATTCTGATGAAAATTAAAAGAATTTTTACGGTAATTATTGCTTTTTGCTGCCTGCAAGTGCTACAGGCTCAGGACGACTGGGGCGGCCAGGTGTCGGTTGAAATTTCGAAAAAGATAATCCGCAAAGTTACTCTAAGCTTCGAAGAGGAATTCCGTCTGCACAAGAATTTCGGCCGGGCCGATCGTTTTTCGCACAGCTTGGATCTTAGCTACAAACCCTACAAATTCCTAAAGGGCGGCATCAGTTACAATTTGTTGAATTATTATGACCTTCAGGACGGCTGGGATTACAGACATCGTTACAATGTTTACGTCACCGGTGACAAATCATTCGGACGTTTCAATGTTTCTCTCCGCGAACGCCTGCAAGGTACCCACAGGCCACAACAAATTTCCGACCATAATCCCAAATGGTATCTGCGCAGCCGGCTTGAAGTAGAATACGATATCAAAGATTGTCATTTCGAACCCTTTGCTTCTGCCGAAATGTATTACAGCCTGAACGATCCTGATCCTACAAACAACAGTATTAACCGCTGGCGCTTTATTGCAGGGACTAAATACAATATCAACAAAAAGAACGCATTGCAATTGTATTACCGCTACACCAATTATGCCGACGAAGACGACGACAGCGGGCATATGATCTGTATCGGATACTCATTTGATTTATAAACGGAAAGCGATGAAAAAGACATCAACTTTTGGCTTGTTTATTTTATTGATTTTTTTGATGGCCTGTTGTAAACCTGATGGGCCGGATATCCCGGACAATCCCGATGATCCCAATATTCCGGACAATCCCATCGATACTGTGGACACAGATACCATGGTGATTGATTCCACGGCTGTGTTAATCTTTTATACCGATACAGCTGTGCATATCACCAATCCTCTGGAAGACGAAATACTTGTCCAACAAAACAATGGACACATCAGCGTTCAGTCGCAGGCTGCCGGGATGAAATTTGTACTGTCGGGAGCTCGTCAGGATGCCTCCTTTAGTATTGCCAGCGACAGCAGTTTCAGCCTGATCCTGGATAGTCTGAATCTTGCTTCTGCAATTGGCCCGGCCATCAATATTAAAAGTACAGAAAGAACGCTGGTTTACCTCAAAGATAGTACTGAGAATTTCATAATTGACGCTCAAGTCTATTCCTCAGAACTCAACGCCAGCACCCGCTCTTGCTTCTACGCCAGGGGAGGGCTGATTTTTGGCGGTAAAGGAAAACTCAAAATTCAAAGCAGAAGCCAGCATGCCCTTTGTTCCGATAAATACATCCGCATTCAGGACGGAGAATTAACACTTGAAACAGAAGCCCGGGATGGTATCCACGTAAGCAACTACTTTGTAATGGATCAGGGCAGTCTGCAAATCTCCAGCCTGAGCGATGGTATTGAATGCGATTCAGGTTTTGTACGGATCAACGGGGGTATACTCTCCATCAATTCCGGTGACGAAGGCATTGTGACTTCCTACCTGGGACAGGATACTGCTATAAATTCGAGTATCGTAATTGAACAGGGCGAAATTAACATCACTACTACCGGTGAAAAAAGTATGGGTATTGATGCCTCTCAGGATCTGGTCATTACTGATGGTAACATCAGAATTGAACTGGAAGGAAATGCATCCAAAGCTTTAAAAAGCGATAAAAACATATTCATCCTGGGAGGTAATTTTGAATTAATTGCCAAAGGTGATGCCAGCTGGGATGAATCAGAAGCGGACTTGTCTTCGGCAGCGGGCATTAAATGTGACGGCAGCCTGCAGATTTCGGGAAGCGAAACCAGTATCAACATCCTCAGCACCGGTACCGGCGGTAAAGGGATCAATGTAACGGGACAGATTCTGATTGAAGACGGCACGATTCAGGTAAAAACTACCGGCACTCAACATTTGTATGGAAGCTATGCTTCAAACGCCAAGGGCATAAAAAGCGATGCTAACCTGACTATTTCCGGAGGTAAGATCAAAGTAGAAACTACCGGAGGTGTGGGAAGTGACGGCATTGACTCAGACGGCAGCCTTATAATAGAGGGCGGTGAAATCGAGGTGCTCGCCTACGACGATTGCATTAAATCGCTCCTGAACATGACCCTGAACAACGGAAATATTTATTGTTACAGCACCCACAATGACGCCCTCGACACCAAAGCCTCATTGACGGTGAACGGAGGTTTTATTCTTGCTTCCGGAGCCGAGGGCAGCAAGAACGGAGTGAATTGCAACGGAATTTTCAAAATCAACGGGGGCAGCCTGCTGGCAACCGGTGGAAAAAACACCAACCCCAGCAGCACTTCTGCTCAAAACACGATTATATACAATGGCCTGGGCA
>JAQUTN010000119.1 GCA_028694375.1 Bacteroidales bacterium | reverse complement strand
TGGTGGCGTTTTTCCATATTTCCAAAAAGGGACGGGCATCGTTGAGTACAAAGTACTGAAAAAGAGTGTAGAACAAAGACATGGCAATGACCTCAATGACTATCCAGGCCAGATACAACAAGATAGAAATTTCGTGATTCTTATTGTAATTGTACATGATAATTCTGCTAACAGCCACTACACACATGCCCACCAGAATTACCAGGTTGGAAAAAAGGAAATAAGTAAGGTCCGAAACCCCTCCCAACCACATTTTGGAACCAAAAGGCTCATAAATATTAATAAACAACAGAGCAAAAACAGCAGTAAGCACCACCAGGCGCACCACATTGCCTTTTTCGTTAATGTAATCCGGAATACTTTTTTCCATAAAATAAAGGCTTTTCCTCCATTAAGAATAGTTGCAAAGATAGAGAATTTACATTTTACTTACAATAGGTCGGAATTATTTCGTCCCATATAGGGAACTTTCACCCTGTATATGGACAAAAATCCCCCAAAAGCCCCTTAAGTCCCTTTTATTTGCTCAGGACATAAGACTATCGTTTTTTTGTTCCGTTTTTAATTTTTAATGTATGAATCTGGCTCAAAGACAAGAGGAACTTCAAAGACAATTTAAACTGGGAATAGATACGAAATTGGAAAATTCAGCGGTTGAAATCCTTTTTTTCCCTTTCACCTCCATTGGTGAAAAGATTTTGGATACGAGTTACGGATTGGATTACAGCATTCCTGAGAACCGTGAATTTGTGTATCCGGTTTTCAAATTAAAAAAACAACACAAATGTCCCGGAGCCATCTTTTTGATGCACGGACTGAATGAACGCAGCTGGAACAAATACTTGTGCTGGGCAGAATACCTTTGCATGCATACGGGCAAGGCCGTCATTTTGCTTCCCATTGCCTTTCACATCAACCGTTCTCCCCTCAGTTGGATTAATCCGCGGCTGATTACTCCAATTTTGGAAAAACGAAGAACTATTCTGGGTAAAGAACAATCTCAGAGTATTGCAAATACTATTTTGAGCGAACGTCTCAGCGAAGATCCCGGCCGATTTTACCGTTCCGGAATACAAAGTTTGTGCGACTTGACCGGTTTGGTCCGACAAATAAAAGCAGGTCGACATCCTTTGTTTTTACCCGAAACCGGAGTAGATTTTTTTGCCTATTCCATCGGCGCTTTTTTAATTCAAATAGCGTTGCTTAGCGATAAGGAAGCTTTATTGAAAGATTCCAGGCTTTTTGTGTTTTGCGGAGGTTCTGTCTTTAAACAAATGAACGGCACTTCACGTTTAATAATGGATAACGCTACTTATAATAAATTGTGCGATTACTACCTCAATCACTTTGAAAGCGACAATCGGATTGACAGGAGTTCGGATGCATCCCTGATTGCTTTCAACAGCATGATCGAGAAGGATCGCAGCGCCAAAGAACGCTATCAATTCTTCAATGAAATGGGGAATAATATTCAGGTGATGGCTCTAAAAAAGGATAAAGTGATGCCCTACGATGGCATAGTAGAGGCTCTGGGCCAGGAATGCGCACAAAATCACAGCAGCTTGATTGATTTTCCTTACGAATACAGCCACGAGCAGCCTTTCCCACTAAAAGGTTCTAAAGAACAGAACGATTTGGTCAATTTTTGTTTCAACGGAGTCTTCTCTCAGGCAGCAGCCTTTCTGAGTAAATAGAAACCTGGCAGGCCGTTAATTAAGGAAGGGCTTATTTATACAGAAAACGTTTGATGCTGCGTTTGGGTGTTTTTTCGAATTCTTTTTTCACCAATTCAATTTTCATAACACGAGCAAAGGCAGGCAGAATTTTATTCAGACGCAGTCGGTTTTGTTCCATTACTTCGTTTATTTCATCTTCCTTAGAATCTCCTCCGGCAGCTTCGAAATCGGGGTAAACTATAGCCACCAGCTTTTCGTCTCTTTCTACTACCACCGATTCCACAACCAAAGGCAAATTGTTCAATTTATCTTCGATCTCTTCGGGGTAAATATTCTGACCCGAAGATCCCAAAATCATGCTTTTGCTTCTACCCTTGATGTAAATATTTCCCTGTTTGTCTACCAGGCCAAGGTCACCGGTACGCATCCAGCTGTCCTGAGTAAAAATAGCTTCGGTGGCTTCGGTGTTTTTGTAATAACCCAACATTACATTATCACCTTTAACCTGAATTTCGCCCACTTCCTTGTAAGGATCGGCCGAATCAATGCGCAATTCGATCCGATGCACCGGTTTTCCGCAGGAGGTTTTTACAAAATGCTTCCAGTCTTCGTAACCCAGCAAGGGGCCGCATTCGGTCATGCCGTAGCCTACCGTGTAGGGGAAACGTATCTGTTTCAGACAATTCTCCACTTCGTTGTTCAGTGCGGCTCCTCCAATAATCAAATACCTCAATTGGCCGCCAAAAGCTGTCATCAGCTTTTTCTTTACCGCATTGCGCAAGACTCTGTTGATGCCCGGAATATTCCACAACACTTTCATAACAGGCTTTTGTATGACGGGGAAAACGGTCTTTTTAAAGATCTTTTCGATCACCAGCGGAACAGTAAGTATCATGTAAGGGCTGGTTTCTGCAAAAGCTTTCATCAAAACCTGGGGCGAAGGGGTTTTGCTCAGGAAATACACATGACAACCGCCGGCCAGCTGATACAGAAATTCAAAGGTCAGTCCGAACATATGCGCCAAAGGCAACATGGAGACAATATTCCAGCCCACCTGGTTGGGGATTCGATCCTGGCCAAATTCCACATTAGAGCTGATGCTTCTGTAGGTAAGCATTACTCCTTTGGGTGCACTGGTGGTGCCCGAAGTGTAATTAATTACCGCCAGGTCATCGAAGTTGTTTTTGGGGTAAGCAATATCCCGCATTTGCAAACCTTGGGGGAAATGTTGGCTAAAAAGTTGATCTTTAACCGCAAAGGCTTTTTTGACGACTGCTGATTTGGCTTGTACAAGTTCAAAATTTTTGAGCGATACTATGCCCTTCAATTCGGGCATCTTTTCTGCTTCGAGGTTTTCCCAAACCGAAGGTCCCACAAACAACAGCGATGCTTCCGAGTGATTGACCAGAGCATGAATACTGTCTGCGTGAAAATCAGGCAAAATAGACACAGCCACGGCTTCATAGGTATTTACCGCCAAAAAGGATATGGCCCAGTTAACGGTATTTCGGCCGCTGAGGGCAACTTTCTCACCCTTTTGAAGACCCATTTCTCTGAACAACAAATGCAGCTGGGCAATATGTTCAGCAATTTCTCCATAGGTCATGGTGAAATCGGTTTCGTAGTCGGTTATGGCGGGAGCGTCCCAATGGTTCTTGATGCTGTCTTCCAGAAAGCTGAAAAAATGTTTACTCATAAGGGTATATCAATTACAATGTTTGGTTTGAATATAATTTTACTTTGAATTTCTTTTATTCGGCAAAAATACCTTCGCGCGCAGGTATTTTAAAAAAAATGGGTTATGCCCTCTCAAAACTGGGACGAAAACGCAAATATATACGCCAAATGCGGTATTTAGGGACGAAATTTTTGTCCACTTAGTGTGGGAAATGTTTTTTGGGAGAGAAAAACCTGGGGTTGATTTCAATTATTTGCTATATTTGTGCTTCGCTATTTGATTCATATTTATACTTAAACTTATTACCGACTATGCAACTTAAAGGCTCCAAAACAGAACAAAACCTGCTTAAATCTTTTGCAGGAGAATCTCAAGCTAAAACTCGTTATGAATTTTTTGCCAGCGTAGCCAAAAAAGAAGGTTACGAACAAATCAGTGCTTTCTTTACCGAAACTGCCGTCAACGAAAAAGAACATGCCAAATTGTTCTTTAAATATCTGGAAGGGGGAATGGTTGAAATTACAGCTTCTTATCCTGCCGGCGTAATCGGTACTACTGCCGAAAACCTGAAGGCTGCTGCCGATGGCGAACACGAAGAATGGGCCGACTTGTATCCTATGTTTGCGCAAATAGCCAAAGAGGAAGGTTTCAAAGAAATTGCCGCTACTTTCACTCTGGTGGCCAAAGTAGAAGCCGAACACGAAAAACGCTACCGCAAGTTGTTGCAAAACATTGTCGAAAATAAAGTGTTCGAAGACGACGAAAACATCACCTGGACTTGCCGCAACTGCGGTTACGTGCACAAAGGCAAAAACGTTCCCGATCTCTGCCCCGTTTGCAAGCACCCCAAAGCCCATTTCGAAAGAAGGTGCGAGAATTATTAGCAGCGCTCATCGCGGTTTGATTTATTAGCAGCGCTCCCCGCGGTTTTTTAGTAACGCTCTCTGCTGTTTCTTGGCAGCGCTCCCCACCGTTCAAGCCCGGCCCGCTCAGCCTCCCGATATCCCCGGCTGGTCAGTGCTGAACGCCGGCGTTGCCTGTTTGTCTCGTTCGAGCCTTCACAGGCAAATTTTGCCGGCCTCTGCGCGCTTCGGGCGCCGTGTCTATATATCGGCTTCGGGGTCGGGCTTTCACTGCGGTACGCTTTCGTTTTGGTCAGATTTTTAGAAAATACTCCATTTTATCGCACTTTTTAGAATCACCATTAAAATCACGCTTTTTGCATTAACCTAAAATTTGAACAACTATATTTTATCCAAAAAGCGCGAACCATTTTGAGCATTTTGAATATCTTGTCGTTTTTTGTTGCATTTTTGCAACTATTACCATATAAAAACACCCAAATGAAAAAGCCTTTGCTTCTGTTTTTTTCTTTTGCTGTTGTTGTATTACCAATTTAGTGTTTGGCGCCACTATTGAATACAAATACGATGCTGCCGGAAACAGAATAAGTCGTCAGGTTGTATTGTTGCGCTCAGCCGTGGTTGATATTAGAGGTACTTCCACGTCAATCTACAATCAAGCAACTTACAATTTATTAAGATCACCAGGTTTTATATTTAGAACTTTTTATTTATGGGCACCAAAATAATATTTCTCAGGTCATTTTGCGTTTTTATATTGCTTTTATCATATAGCAACGCTCACAGCATTAAAAGCGGATTTTATAAAGCTACCGGCTTTAATAACAGGTATTGCTATGTTAGAAATGACACAATATGGTTTAATTATGGGATGCCAGTCGGTGAAGGGTATATAAGATTTGCCAAAGGAATAGTACATGAGGATGGTTTCATTCAGATTCTTAAAATTAAAGACAAAATGGAAACTCTTTGTGATACAGTTTATATTAAACAAAATGAAAATACAAACCAACTTCTACTTAATGTATATGATTTCAGATCGGGAAAAGAAATTTTTAAACCAATATACTACTTTATACACCAAGACTCTACATATCACTACGAAAAACGTATCTTCTTAAGAGAGTCATTTAATTATGTGGATAGCAACTTTATATTGGATTATTCAGCTCTAAAGTTCCCGAAAGCGGTTATTTCATTTGCTGGTTTTAAAGATGATTACGACTTATCAGATAAAATTGAAACAGTATATCTTGAGATACGTAAAAATGAGCAGGCCAAATATAAAATTGTATTAGCGCCAAGAGTATCTTATTCTGAGCATTTTTCGGAAATAGAGTATACTTATGAAGAGAATAGTAATGAATTGTCTCTGCATTTCACAAAGAAAATTACTGGTTTTCCAAATCATGTCGTTTTGTATTTACCATTAGAACAGAATGATATGAGTGGCATTCTTGAATCTGTTTACTTATTTTATACTACTCCACAGGAGCCGTCAAAACAGCCACCCCACAGGGTGGTCAACCCCTAAGCATGGAATACGATATTCAGGGGAACCGCACCAAGCTTACCGATCCCGATGCCGGTGTGATTGAATCCTTCTACAATGGATTTGGCGAATTGGTGTGGACAAGACAAAATGTTCATCATCGGGCAGGTTCGGCGCATCTCGGTAGTGACACCGTGCTTGTTACAC
>JAQUTN010000118.1 GCA_028694375.1 Bacteroidales bacterium | reverse complement strand
GGGCTTGGCAGCGAAATATTAACAAAAAAAGCTTTCTCATCAACACAAGAAGAATTGTATAAATAATACATTATGAAAAGAATTTTGGTTACCGGCGGAGCCGGATTTTTGGGTTCTCACCTTTGTGATCAATTATTGGCCCGTGGTAACGATGTCATCTGTCTTGATAACTATTTTACCGGATCTAAGCAAAATGTGATCCATTTGCTGGACAATCCCTATTTTGAATTGTTACGACACGACATCACAAAACCGGTTTATGTAGAAGTCGATGAAGTGTACAATCTGGCATGCCCCGCTTCGCCGATACATTATCAGTACGACGCCATAAAAACAATACAGACTTCAGTGATGGGAGCCATCAATATGCTGGGTTTGGCCAAACGAACCAAAGCCAAAGTCTTGCAGGCTTCTACCAGCGAAGTTTACGGAGATCCTTATGTGCATCCCCAACCCGAAGAATATTGGGGCAACGTCAACCCCATTGGTATCCGTTCCTGTTACGACGAAGGGAAACGTTGCGCCGAAACTTTGTTTTTTGATTATCACAGACAAAACAAAGTCCGGATAAAGGTGGTCAGGATTTTTAATACCTATGGCCCCAGAATGCACCCCAACGACGGAAGGGTGGTTTCCAATTTCATTGTGCAGGCACTAAAAGGACAGGACATCACTATATATGGAGACGGAATGCAGACCCGCAGTTTTTGTTATTGTGACGATTTAATAGCAGGACTGATAGCTATGATGAACACCGGCGATTCCGTAACCGGACCCATAAATCTTGGTAATCCCACGGAATTTACTATTAAGCAACTGGCTGAACTGGTGATAGAAATGACCGGCACCAAGTCGGGTATTATCTACAAGCCGGCTGTGTCGGACGATCCTATGCAGCGCAAACCTGTCATAGACAAAGCTAAGCAGGTTCTCAACTGGGAGCCGCGCGTACAACTCAGGGAAGGCCTGATGCGCACCATCGAATATTTCGACTCCATTTTAAAATAATCTCTAAAATTATTCAGGGGAAAGTGCTTTTTCGCAACGATAAATAATTTCTTCGCCTGCTCTGGCCAGACGCTGCCTTTCTCTTTGCTGAGGGCTTAATTCGTAGTAGAGTCGGTCTTCTGTCACCAGAAAGCCGGCTTTTCTTAGTATATTGGGGTAATCCTTTCCAAACTGGCGTACGTGGTCGTATTGGCCGTATAGACGTTGGCGTTCTTTGGGGTCTGTTACGGAAGGATCGCCAAAAGTATTGACGTTCATATTGAGTGGTACCAACAAAATGGCCCAGCCCCCGGGTTTCAGTACTCTTTTGATTTCGGAAAGAGCCTTGTCCAGATCGGGGACATGCTCCAATACATGATTGCAGAGCAAGACATCGTAACTGTTGTCGGGCAAGTCGATATCGCAAAGATCTAGCTTGAGATCTGCAATAGGTGAGTCCAGGTCGGCTGTGGTGTAGTCAGGGTTTTTTAAAGCTTTGAAGCGCTTCAGAAAGGGTTGTTCCGGAGCAAAGTGCAATACCTTGAGTTTAGCTTCAAAAAATGGAGTCTTTTGTTTCAGGTAGAGCCACAACAGGCGATGTCTCTCCAGGGATAAACATTTCGGACAAAGCCGGTTATCGGCACTCTCCCCGTAACCGTAGGGTAAAAATTTTCTGAACCGACTTTCACACACAGGACATTCCACCTTGTTACCCAGGTAGAAAGGCCTGATCAGAAAGCTGAAGATATAACTGAAACGTATCAGCCATTGCCGGGGTATACGTGCCGTAAAAAAGCCTATTATTTTTTTCATATCAATGGTATTTTCGGGTAAAAGGGTAGCGCAGGGCCAGAATCAGATGAGCACCCAGGGTGGCGCATAGTCCAAAATGCCTGCGCATAATGTGAAAACGCTCCTGCAAGGATTTTTTACGTTGTCTGGCAGAAAGTCCCGACACCATAAAACGGGAAATATAGTGATCGATATAAGTGTTTTGTCCTGACAGGGACAGGACTTTGCAGACCCAATCGTAATCGGCCGATATGCGGTATTGCAGATCATATTCGGGAGCCAGGCTTCTGCGTACCAAAATAGACTGATGGCAGACAACCAAGCCCCGGAGCAGGCTTCTTTTGTTCAGTTCTGCGGGAGCAGTTTTATGCCTTTCACCCAAAGCTTTATCGTACTGATCGATGATCAGCGATTGTCCATAAAGCACATCACTTTGTGGAAAATCCCTTAACTTGCTTACTATAAGCTCCAGGCTGTTGTTGTCGTAAATTTTATCGCCGGCATTAATGAACCACACAAATTCTCCGCGGGCCATATTCAGGCCTTTGTTCATGGCGTCGTACAAGCCCTGATCGGCTTCGCTGATCCAACGAAACTGGTCGGAGCCGATAGCAAAGCGAGCTTTGCTTACCAAGTCCTCGTACTTTCGGATGATTGTAGTAGTGTTGTCTGTAGAAGCTCCGTCCACCAGAATATATTCTAAATCGGAACTGCTCTGGTTCAGCACGCTCAGGAGAGTTTTTTCTAAAAACTCCCCGGCGTTGTAGGTAATGGTTATTATGCTGACTTTGGGCGACATTGGCAAAAAAGGTACTTTTTTTATTCAGACTGTTTTTTGGTGGATTTCCTGATGGTTCTGAACAAAGCAAGACCAATAAAGCCCAGAATTAGCAATCCCACTATTACTGACGACCATTTGGATAGACTGGCATACTGTTCGTAGACTTCGTCCACGCATTTAAATTCAATGACATGCTGACCGGCGGGAATTTCCAGTCCGCGAAGTATATAGTTCACCCGCAATAAGGGTACTTGTTCTCCGTCTATGTAAACTTGCCAGGTTTTATAGTATACTTCAGAAAAAACTGCCAACTGAGCCTGGGAATTGTTGCTTTCGTAGAACAGATTGCCGGGATTACGGTAATCCGACAGGCGAATATAGGCTGTTGAGTCAATTGTCTGTTCCAGAGTGGAGCTGTTAGGCAGTAGGTGTTGCCATGCTTTGTCTATAAACACCTCTTTGGCCGGGTCAAAATCGTTCAGGGCGACAATTTCGGCGTCGGGGCCGTCAACCCAGTTGATTTTCTCCACAAACCAGGCATTTCCCAAGGCCTGCGAGTTTTGTTGAACCACGGTTTTTCCCTGTTGTTCCTGCGAAGGCAGAATAAAATATCGGGTATTGAGCATGTTCAACACATTCATATTTATACCCTTCGAGAAATGATAATCAATGATATCCTGGTATCTCCTGAGTTTGGCTCCGCTGTACCCTCCAATGGATTTGTGGAAATAGGAGGTGCGGGCATCGTTAAATGTGCTGGTGCTAAGATTGAGTACCCGGTAATTGGGATCCTTGTCCTGCAAAATTTGTAAGTCGGCTTCGGTAGGCAAAATCTCTTTGGCCTTTTGTTTGGGTACAAAATCATCGTGGTTCAGGAAGCGTGTGTCTACTGTCCACAGATCTACGGCGATGAGCAAGCCCAGTCCTAAAACCAGATAGATTTCTTTGAAGGGTTTTTTAATAAAGAACCAGATTAAGGCAAAGGCCAACAAAATATACAGAAAAGAACGCCAGGCGTCGGAACGCAGCATTTGTTGCCTGTCGGTTTTTAGGGCATCCACCAGCCAGGCAGGGAAGTTTGCGTCGGAATTACCCGAAAAATCAAACATACTGCTGCCAAACAAGGCAATGACCAGGGATAAACCTCCAACGATGGCGAAGGAAAAGCTTAAGGGTTTAAAATAAGTCTTTGCAAAATTAGCCTCCTTGCGGTGATCCAGCAACTCTTTCAGGGCGAGAATACCCAGAGCAGCCATGGCCAGATTAGCAATGACCAGCGACATGGAAGGAACCCTGAATTTATTATACAAGGGCAGATTGTTGAACAAGAACTCATTGAAGGCCATAAAGTTATGTCCCCAGGACATCACTATTGCCAAGATGGTGGCAAGTAATAACCACCATTTTTCGGGGCCTTTGACTATAAAAAGCCCCAGAACAAAAAGAAAACAAATGATGGCTCCTGCATACACCGGGCCTGATGTAAAAGGTTGATCTCCCCAGTAGGTGGGAGCTGCCTTACAAAATTGCCTGGCCTGTCCGCTGCTTCTCAATTGTTTATAACATTCGGAATCGCTTCCCAAGGCATAATGCGAACTGCCTCCGTAAAAATTGGGAATAAGCAAAGTCATGGTTTCACCCCTACCGTAGCTCCAGGCAAAAGCATAATCGATTTCCAGCCCGGTACTTTCTTTCTTGCCATCGGGATTGGTTTGCAAAACGGCTCCTCCGCGCATGCTTTCTTTGGCATAATCGGCCGAAGGAATAAGGAATCCCAGAGCCGGAAGCACAGCCAATCCTGCCAATACCAGTAATATTGCAGAAGAAAGGAAAAAATGCTTCAGCTGTTTTTCTTTGAATGCGTAAACCAAATATACCAGAGCCAATATGACTATGGTCAAAATAAGATAAAAGGTAATTTGCTGATGCCCCCACAAAATATTTAAGCCGGTAAAAATCAATGTTATCAGCCCACCCCATATAAATTGCCTGCGATAACAGAGAATGATGCCTCCCAGTATGGGTGCCATGGTGGCCATTACCAGGCCTTTGTTCATGTGCCCCGCCTCAATAATGATCAAATTGTAGGAGGCAAAGGCATAAGCGATGGCTCCTATCATACTCAGCCAGGGCTTGCAACCCAGGGCCAGCAGAAAAATATAAAATCCCAGCAAGGCCAGGAAAATTTGTCCCAGATGCAACTTGGACAATCCTAAGGTCAATATTTCTCCAAAAAGACGAAAAACATTAGTAGTAGGAGGCATAGCGGTATAATTGGCAGGCATACCGCCAAACATGGTATTGGACCAAAAAGCGTTTTCACCGGTTGCCAGATAATGTTCTTTAATGTCAATTCCGGTAGCTTTGGCGTTGGTTACATCGCCTTGCATCAAATCTTTGCCTTCAAAAGCGGCTGGCGCAAAATAGGCCAGAGTCAATATAAGAAACACCACAAGGGCAAGCAGATGAGGCAATGCAAGGTTGAAAGGCTTGGTTTTCATAAGAGCGAAATTTTGTAAGCGATAACAAAAATAGGCAAATTGTAGAGAATCAGCTTAATTTTAGATTCAATGTTTCTAATAATCTTCTGGCGACAGCCTCCGGAGTATAATGTTGTAATACAAATTTTCTTCCGTTTTCGGCGATTTGTTCCAGGAGTGCTTTGTCGCAGACAGAGTCTTCAAAATCTTCCGGATTGTCCAGATCAATGCCCAGGTAATGAATCTTGTTTTGAGGCATTACAGGCAGTTGACAACCGTACTTATCAAAATCTACGTGCACTACGCAGCAACCTGCCACCCAGGCTTCCCAAAGTCTCCATGAATCCCATTGCCTTACCCTGTCCCAGCTAAACAGAGGAATCAGGTCGTTTAGTAATCGGGCAATTTTGGCGGTGTATTTGTTGTAATTTCCCCAGGGAACGGCAAAGACGCCACCGTAGCAGGCACAGGCTGCTGTTTTGGACAATTTATCGTAGTACGAGGGGTAATGTCTGCCTCCGGTTTGTTTCCAAAGCAATAAATCTATGCCCCTCAACTTTTCTTTGGTCGGATCGCTGATGCTATTATCCCAAGTCAGATTCTTTTCAACAACAGCCCGGATGCGATTGTTTAAATAGTCTCGTAATTGATGTTTTATCCTGAAGTTCACCAAAAAAGCCTGTTCCCGTTGCTTGAACGGCAGGGGATGAACCGCTTCTATCATTCTGTTGGACAGGCCAAACTGCCAGGGAATAAAGTTCTTGGGATACTTGTATTTGCGGTTGTAATGACTTTTAAGAACGACGTCACAACTTTGAGCTCCTTTTTCGAAACCGGGGGTGCGTATGCCGTCTTCGGCATCTATAAAAACACATATAAAATTACGATTAGGCAGCTTGGTGATGT
>JAQUTN010000117.1 GCA_028694375.1 Bacteroidales bacterium | reverse complement strand
TCGTACGCTAACGGCTGTGGACAGTGTGATTCTGGTTATTGACAGTGTCAAAGGTGTAGAGGAGCAAACTCGCAAACTAATGGAGGTTTGCCGTATGCGGGCTATTCCGGTGATGGTTTTTATAAACAAAATGGACCGCGAAGGCAAAGATCCCTTTGACTTGCTGTCTGAGCTCGAAGAGGAACTCAAGATTGCCACCTGTCCTTTTACCTGGCCCATAGGCGAGGGGAGTCGTTTCAAAGGAGTATATCACCTCTATCGCAAAGATACCAGGCTCTACGATCCCAACAAAACTCTCAGAGCAACGGAATTGCTCAATACCAAAGATCTGAACAACCCGGAGTTGCGCCGTATAGTAGGCGAGGATTTGATTAACAAACTCAACGAAGATCTGGAACTGATACCCGGTCTTTTTGAAAGTTACAATCTGTCGCTTTATCGCGAGGGCTATCTTGCACCGGTCTTTTTTGGCAGTGCCCTGAATAGTTTCGGAGTGCCTGAGCTCTTCGATAGTTTTGTAGAAATCGCTCCCGGGCCGAATGCACTAAAAACGGCCGAGCGCGTTGTGCAACCGGACGAAGAGAAGTTCAGCGGTTTCGTTTTCAAGATACACGCCAACCTCGATCCCAATCACCGCAACCGAATGGCTTTTTTGCGTATCAGTTCGGGCCGTTTCGAGCGCAACAAACTTTATTACCATTGTCGTTTGGGCAAAAACATGCGTTTTTCGGCACCGGCCACATTTATGGCCAACAGCAAAAGCACGGTGGATGAGGCTTTCCCCGGTGACGTAATTGGTTTGTACGACAACGGCAACCTCAAGATAGGCGATGCCCTGACCGAAGGCGAGATCCTGAATTTCAAAGGTATCCCCAACTTTGCACCCGAAATTCTGAAAGAGGTAGTCAACGCAGACCCCATGAAAACCAAGCAATTCGAAAAAGGCCTGAGCCAGCTCACCGACGAAGGCCTGGCGCAGTTGTTTGTGCAGGAGCAGGGTAATCGCAAGATCATAGGTACTGTTGGCGAGTTGCAGTTTGATGTGATACAGTTCAGGCTCGAAAAAGAATACGGCGCCAAATGCCGCTTTCAGCCCCTGCCGTACGCCAAAGCCTGCTGGTTCAGTTCCGACAACAGAGTTCAATTGGATGAATTCACTAAACGCAAAGCCGCACACATTGTTTACGACAAAAACGACCAAGCCGTGTTTATGGCCGAAAGCGACTGGATGCTCAATAACAGCCGGGAGAGTTTTCCCGATATTCGCTTTACCATGAGTTCGGAGTTTAATATTTGATTTTTATTTCTATTTTTGCCCCCTGATAGTTTGCACTAATTGCAGGTAAATGGAAATTAAAAAGATCAGCTCCAAAAGAGAACTCAAAGAGTTCGTCAGCTTTCCCATCAAGCTATACAAGAATCATCCCTGTTATGTTCCTCCGCTCATTTTTGACGAATTAAACACCTTCAATCCCTCCAAAAATCCGGCACTGGAATTTTGCGAGGTGGCCTGCTTTGTGGCTAAAGAAGGTAAAACCGTGCTTGGCCGTATAGCTGTCATCCTAAACACGGAAGCCAATAAACGCTTTAACGAAGAGCATGTACGATTCGGCTGGTTCGATGTGGTGGATAATCCCGAAGTGACCAAAGCCCTGATGGAGACCGCCGCCGATTGGGCCAGACAAAGAGGCATGAAAGCCATCAAAGGGCCTATGGGTTTTTGTGATTTTGACAACGAGGGCATGCTCATTCACGGCTTCGATCAATTGGGCACATTTGCCACCTTGTACAATTATCCCTACTATCCGGTGCATCTGGAACAACTGGGCTTTCGTAAGGAAGTCGACTGGAAAGAGTTTCAGATAGCGATTCCGGAATCTTTGAACGAGCGCTATTTTCGCTTCTCTGAGCTTTTGGCCCAAAAATACGGACTCAGGGTGATCAGTTGCAAAAGCAACAAAGAACTGGTGCGGCGCTATGGCCAGAAAATCTTCCAGTTACTCAACGACAGCTATCAGGTCTTGTACGGCTATGTGCCCTTGAACGAGAAACAGGTGGATTATTACATCAAACTCTATTTGTCGTTTGTGCGTCCGGAGTTGGTCAGCCTTATAATAACTCCCGAAGATCGGGTGGTGGGCGTGGGTATAAGCCTGCCCTCCATGAGTAAAGCTTTCCAAAAGGCCAAAGGAAAACTATTTCCTTTTGGTTTTATCCATATTCTCAAGGCTATTCGCAAGAACGATCTGCTGGATCTTTACCTGATGGGCGTTCACCCCGAATACCAGGGGAAAGGACTTAATTCGCTGATCTTTACCAGTCTGCTTCCTAAGTTCCAAAAGAATGGCTATCGCATGGCTGAATCCAATCCCGAATTGGAAACCAATGCTCGCATTCAGGCTTTGTGGTCGGAGTTTAATCCTCGTCATCACAAAACCCGCAGGGTATACATCAAAGAGATTTGAAATTCCGGCTGAAATTGTTTTCAAGCTGCACCGGGGAACTAAGGTCAAAGAGTATTAAACTTACCCTCACCCTTTGTCTTAGTTTGTTTAGCAGGCCTGTTTATCAGTAATTTGATCAGAAACACCAACATCCAGGCAGCAACCATAATCGCAAGCAAACCCAGGGCTCTGCCTATTTGTTCCAGGCCTTTGCTCAGGGTTAGGTAGCCGGCTTCTTTTAAGTATTCGTATTCGCCGGAGCAATCCAGGTAGTTCACCGACAAAGCCCCCAGCAGGGCAGCAGCTATCACTGAACTTTTGAAACTCAGGACGCCAGCCTTGCGGTACTTAGACCAAATAGCCGAAAAAGCTTTGCGACAGGGTCGCAAATAGAGCAGAACAAGCACAGCCGCAAGAATTGCCAGGGCAATCCCTCCGAAATATACTAAGGCTATTTGGGTACTTGTCCAGTAATTCATTTCGTGCTTTTTCGCGTACAGACATGCAACACCAAAAAGGCCAGGGTCAGAATGATAAAGGCAATAAACAAAGATTCAAGTGATTCTTTCACCTGGGCCGCCACATTCCAGGTGAGACTGAGCCAATCGGCTTTATCTCCTGTGGTATAGTTGGCTGTCAGGGCTGCTCCCATACCGGCGAGCAGAATGACTATTTTGGTCATCCGGCTGAACAATTTGGCCACCTGAGCCTCCCGACTCAAATGTTCAAAATAAGTCTTAAGACTTTTGTTGATAAGGGCAATCAAGCCCAGGCTAATACCCGTACAGACGAGGAAGCTGACAAGGTAAGTGACGAAGAAGGTGTTGTTTTCCATGACGTTGTGGTATTTGTAGACTGCAAATTAGCTCCAATGCTTTGTCTTTTGCAAGTATTGTGTGTTATATCTTGTTAATGAGTATTTTGCTTCACTTTTAGCTCTTTAGCTTATTGCATAACAGCGTTTTTGAATAAAACAGAATGAAAGATGAATCAGCTCCTATACTTAAAAAAGGTTTACCAAATTGATATTAGTGGAAATATTAAGGAATATATTTTATATTTGAAAATTGTTCCTTAGTAAGGCTTAGTTTTAAAATTATTCTTTGATAAACCTTCCAACAGGAGTTTGATATAAAATCGGCGATGTCTTCACTAAAAAAAGAAAAGCAAAATGGGGTAGTTCATTTCTTTCAACATCCAGGATCGAAAAGAGTTGACAGCTTTAGGTATAAAATTAGTGGGATCTTAGTTTTGCTGATTTTTTCGATTGGCGTAAGGCTGCAGGCTCAAACAATGAATCTCGATTCTCTGTTGACCAAAGAAGAACTCAGTTGGTTGAAGGCAAATAAGGACAATATCCGCTACGCTCCGGACCCTTCGTGGCCTCCGGCCGATTACGTCGAAGAGGGTGTACACAAAGGCTTTATTTCGGATTATATTCTTTTTTTTGAACAAATGCTGGGATGTAAATTCAACAGGGTTTATTATTCCACCTGGGCCGAAGTGCTGGAGGGCTTAAAAAAAGGAGAGATCGATTTTGTGGGGGGTATTCAAAAGACTGTTCAAAGAGAAGACTTTTTGTTGTTTACCGAGCCTTTTCTAAAGGTGGATTTGGGACTGATTACCAAAGCAGATTTTCCCTTCGATGGGAACAACAAACAAATTAACTCCATGAAGCTGGCTTGTATCAAGGAGTATTCCAGTACACAATATATCGAAGAAACCTATCCCGATGCCCGGATTGTTTATGTGAACAACGATTACGAAGCTTTGCTTCAAGTCGTTTACGGTATAACAGACGCTGCCGTTGTAGATTATATGACAGCTAGTTATCTGGCACAAAACAAAGGATTGACCCATCTGAAACATGCCGGTTTTTTGGATTTTTACTGGAATTTAAGTTTTGCTGCCAGGCATGAGTTACCGGAACTCTGTTCCATTATTGACAAACTTCTGCATCAGATAGACGAGGAACAACATCAGAAATTTGTAGAAAACTGGGTTGATTACGATGTGCTGCAAGATCACGAGCATGGTATTTATGAGGAACACAAAGAAATTATAATTGGAATATTTTTGTTCGTTCTACTTGCTTTAGTTGTTGTGGGAATATTCAGTCTGCTACTGAAAAAACAAGTCAACAGTCAAACTTTGGCTTTGAGAGAGGCAAGGGACAAGGCAAAAAAGAATGAAGAAAAATATAAATTATTAGCCGAAAACACCAGAGATGTTATCTGGTTGTCCGATTTGCAATTGAATCTAAGCTACATTAGTCCTTCCATTGAAAAAATGGTGGGTTATACCCCGGAAGAATTTTTAGACTTGCCTCTGGACAAAAGAGTTCCACTATTCCACAGGGAGAATCTGATGAATTTGTTGAATGAGGAGCTCCGGCAGGAGCAACAGGGTGCAGAAGTGGAGAGAGACAGATCAAAAGCCATAGAACTGGAACATTATTGTAAAGACGGAAGCACTACCTGGGTATCGATAAATGTGACCTTTGTCAGGGATGAATCGGGAAAACCTTTTGGTTTGCACGGAATTACCCGTGACATCAACGATAGGAAAAAGATCAGAGACTACATTGAAAAAAGACTGGCCATTGAAACATTATTGTCAAGAACCTCCAGGTTGGCCGTTGGTAATTTTTCACCCGAGATGGTTTTTAATTCTATTTTGAAAGATATAGGCAGCACCTTGAATCTTTGCAGGACCTACATTTTTGAACAGGACAACGAGAATCAAACCATCAGTAATACCTACGAATGGTGTGCCGAAAATGTTCCCTGTCATAAGGACAAGCAACAAAAAATACCCTGCAAGGAAATTGCCTGGATGATTGAGCATTTAAAACAAGGACAAACTATACAATTCAAAGACATCGAAGATATACCCGATGAAAAAACCAAACAAATATTTCGTTTCTACGGTATACTCTCAGTGTTAAATATGCCTTTAATGATTGAGGATCGCTTTTATGGATTTATTGGTTTTAACGATTGCAAGATCCATAGGGATTGGTTACCCGAGAATGTAAAAGCCCTTGAATCGCTGTCCTATATCGTAAGCAGTTTGCTGGAACGGGACAAAACCGAAAAAGACTTGCTCATAAAGGAGCTCTCGATCGAAATGTCTTTGGTTGGAAAGGTTTTTGCCAATATGGAGGGTAATATTATTTATGCAAACCGAACTTTTCTTGCATATTGGGGATATACTAAACTAGAAGAAATACTCAACAAAGAAGCTGTAGAATTTTTGGTTGATGAATCAGATCTTAACAAAATTATCACTGCTGTCGTGGAACAAGGAGAATGGGAGGGTGAAACCGAGGCGAGACGTTCAGACGGAAGCATTTTCAATGTTTTAATTAACGCCAACCTTGTAACAAACAAAGTGGGAGAGCCTTTATGTATGCAGGCTTCTGTGTTTGATATAACCGAACGAAAAGCCTGGGAAAAGCAATTGATCCTGGCCAAAGAAAAAGCCGAAGAAAACAATCGCCTCAAAACCGCTTTTCTATCCAATATCAGCC
>JAQUTN010000116.1 GCA_028694375.1 Bacteroidales bacterium | reverse complement strand
TAAACTTGGCTCCATTTATGGCGAAGCGATATGGTTTGACGACCCACTCGAGGAGAAGGTAGATTTGTCCGACAATACCGTTTTCAGCCGTTGCGACATTAACCAAATCGTCATTCGTTGTCTGAATTTGCTGGACAGCGGTCTGGTGGTCTACAATAACGAAGTGATTTCTTCCAAAATAATCATGGACTGGGCCTCCTGGATAAACGACGAAATAGTGACCGACAATTATATGCACTGGCAATATATGATCCCCGAATACTTGCCCTTACGTTGCGAATTGCTGCTCTGGAGAGGACAGGAAGATGACTTCAGGTGGGTACGTGACAACGTGATGAATTACCTGTACAAGGTCCATCTGGGAACCATCAACGATGGTGTTGACGTGGCTTACAACGATTGGCGCTATGCCTGCAACATCCCCATCCGGACGGGGGCAGACAACCTTTACGCCACCGAGTATTACCGGATGTTCTACAACGAGCTTTACAATGCCAGCAACTTTACCAATTTTTACCAGGTGATTACCGGCATCATGTACGATTACAAAAACCATCAGACCAACCGCATCGTAGAATATTTTTGTCCGCGCAGTCCCGGAAAGTATTATTTACGTCCCTCCTCTTACGCTGTGGCGAAGTATCCCGAATCGGACATAAGAAGCATCGTGCAACGTAACAATATGGATGTAATTGACGGCGATACTTGTTTCTGCAAGTATTATTATCACAGGGGCGAGTGGCTTCGTACACGCATTGTGGAAATACATCCTGTCATTCCGTTGTTTAGAGGTCACGATTATCATTTCTACCTGGCCGAAGCCGAAAACCATCTGCATCAGTGGCATCAGGCCGAAGTGATAATGAATGCCGGCGTCACCAATGAATTTGCCGACAAAACCCTGCCAGATTACTGGAACAACAATTACATTACCTGGTTTTCTCCTGCAGGCGGGTACGGGGATATTGGCGTAGCCGGTTGTGTCTACGGCAATATGCGCGATTATCCGGTTCGTAATCTCGTAAAGACCGATAAAAGTTCTGATGGTACCGGCCCGTTCTACAACAGCAAAAACGAAGTGTTTGACGAAGAGGCACGGATGCGCGAATACGATTTGCTCATAATGGACGAAGCTCTGGCAGAATACGCCGGAGAAGGCAGAGCCTACGCTTTTGTATGTCGTATGGCCGAACGTTACGGAGCTGAGGCGGTGGTAGATCGCATCGCTGATAAATACAAAGGTGGTCCCTATTACGATCAGGTACGTAACGCCATTCTCGGCGGAGACTATTGGGTAAAATGGGACCTCAAAGCAGGTGATCTGAACTGATCCCGGGAAAATGTCGCAAAGCTTATCTATAATAATGCAGGTATGAAAAGACTTTTTATTTATACAACATTCATTCTGTTGTTTTGCTTCGATTTTCACGCAGAGCTAATCCTTACCAGAGCCATACCTCCCGAAGGCAGTACCGGGGTCGACATCAACAGCCGGGTGGTATTGATTTTCGATCAGAACATCGCCGAAGGCCAAGGCGTTTGCAGCTTAAACGGAACAAAGCTTGTGCCTGCTGTTTCTTCCAAAATGGTCACCTTTACTCTTCCCTGCCTGGATTATTCGGGCAGTTATCAATTTTATGCCCCTGCAGGCGCTTTTACCGAAAAAGAGAATCCTTCGAATCTATCTCCTGAAATCAGATTGACCTTCACCACCAAAGACCGGCCTCATCCAGAGGCCAGGCTGTTCGACGCCATAGTCGCTCCAGACGGCAGCGGCAATTTCACCAGTGTGCAGAAAGCCATCGATGCAGCTCCCGAAAAACGCACCAAACCCTGGCTGATTTTCGTTCGCAACGGAGTATATAACGAAGTGATCAGAGTGCCTGAGTCAAAACCCTATATCCATCTTATCGGCGAGAGTGCCGACAGCACCATTATACAATACAAAATCTGCTGTAACTTTTTGGTAAACGGTGGCTACACGGGGCCTTTGGAAGAAGCAGCAGCCTTCGGAGCCTACGCCGCTCAATTCAGTGCCGGCTATGCAATAGGATCGTACGGAATTGATGCCATGGCCTACATCGATGCCAGGAATTTTTATTCCGAAAATATCTCATACATCAACCTCTGGGGCTACGAAGAACGCAATTATCCCCAGGCTCTGGCCGTTTGGTGCACCAAAGACCGTACTGCCTTTTACAACTGCAAAGCCCTGAGCTACCAGGACACCTGGCGTACACCGGCCAGCGGCGGTTACCGCCAATACCTCAAGAATTGCCTGATCGAAGGAAATGTCGATTTCATCTACGACAACGGCGATGTCTTTTTTGATTCCTGCCGGATCAACATTGTCAAAAACGACAAACCCACCGAAGAAGCCGGATGGATTGTCGCACCCTCACACAGCGGAACCAAGTGGGGCTATGTGTTCAAAAATTGTAGCCTGAGTGCCGAAAATCCGGGCGATTCCATTTATCTGGGCCGCGCCTGGATTGCCCAACCCAAAACCGTTTTTATTAATTTACAGCTCGACGATAAGATTGTGCTGCGGAACAAAGGCTGGGACAGTCATTTTGGTCAGGCCATTCCCCTTATTTTTGCCGACTGGGGCACACGTAACGCAGACGGCAGCCTTGTTGATCTGAGCCAACGCAACAATTGGTACTGGTACCTGAACGGCAACGACACAATTCAGGGCTACAGCCAGCAATACCTGAGCGATGAGCAAGCCGGTGCCTACACCTTCCATAACGTTGTTCCCGGCTCCGACGGCTGGCGGCCGGACCTGATGGCAGAGCGTCTGCCTGCTCCCACTCTTAGAGCAGAGTCAGATTTGCTGGTATGGAGTAGCGTTCCCTTTGCCATCTGTTACGAAATTCGCTGCAAGGGGCAATTTGTCTGTTTCACAACAGAGAACAACTACCGGCCTGCAAACTCAGCCACAGACTATCAAGTTTGCGCAGTTAACGAGTGGGGAGGCCGGGGACTTATGTCAGACTATGCCACAGGGCTAAAATCTATATCCCCGGGCACCGCAAAAATAGTCCGTACCGAATTGTTTGATCTTATGGGCAGACGGGTCCCCGAAAATGACATTTCCACCGGAAAACAGCTCATTTTGCGTAAAACAAGCTTTTCCGATGGAAATGTAGTGGTAGTTAAGGAAATAAGATAATCCTTTATTCTTCGGGAACGACCAGTTTATAGCCTTTGCCGTGAATATTCATAATTTGAATAGCGGGATCGGCTTTGAGGTGTTTACGCAATTTGGTAATGTAAACGTCCATGCTGCGGGCATTGAAATAGGTGTTTTCGCCCCAGATGGTCATCAATGCATAATTGCGTTCCAGAATCTGGTTTTGGTGGCTGCACAAAAGAGTGAGCAACTCGCATTCTTTGGTGGTCAGACGGGTTTGTTTATCGTCGATGGCCAAGATTTGTTTGGGCGTGTCAAAAGTAAATTTACCGATGTGGTAAAGGGTTACTTCTTTGGCTTTTTTGCCTTTTACGCGCCTGATAATGGCTTCGATGCGGAACAAGAGCTCTTCCATACTGAAGGGCTTGGTCAGATAATCGTCTGCACCTAGTTTAAATCCGGTCAGAATGTCTTCTTTCATGTTTTTGGCGGTCAAAAACACGATAGGAGTATCGGCATTCATCATCCGAATGTCCTGCGCCAGGGTAAATCCGTCTTTTTTAGGCATCATTACATCCAACACACAAAGGTCGTACTTTGTTTTCTGGAAAGCTTTGTAACCTTGCTCTCCGTCCAACAAAAGGTCAACGACATATCCCTTGGCCTGCAAATATTCGCAGAGCAGAGATCCTAAATTTCCATCGTCTTCGCACAGCATAATGTGCATCTTTTCTTCTGTCATAGCTACTTTTTTATTAAGGGTAAATGAATAGTGAAAGTTGTTCCTACATTGATTTCGCTTTCGGCGGTGATGCTGCCTTTGTGGTCGTTTATTATTTTTTTGACATAGGCCAGCCCCAAACCGAAACCTTTAACGTTGTGAATATTGCCGCTGGGGGCTCTGTAAAAGCGCTCAAAGACTTTTTTGAGTAATTCTTTTTTTATACCGATACCATTATCTCTTACTTTGATAATGAGCTGATCTTTAGCTTGCTTACTTAACACTTCCAGCACCAGTGCTCTCTCGCTGCGGTATTTCATGGCATTGTCCAATAAATTGAACACGACGTTGGTGAGATGCATTTCGTCGGCTATAACCAAGGCTTCTTCATCCGGAATTAAGTCGCGGATTTGTCCGCCTATACTTTCGACTTTGATCTTAAAAGTGGATGCCACATTTTGCAGCACCTTGTTTACATCCACTTCTTTGAAACTCAGGGTAGATTTGTCGCGTTCAAACAGAGATACCTGCAGCACTTTATCCACTTGAAAACTCAGGCGTTTGGTTTCGTCGGCAATAATGCCCGAAATGTTTTTCATTACCGCAGGCGTCTTACCCACATCGGCATCACGCAGCATCTGAGAGGCCAGCGAAATGGTCGAAATGGGTGTTTTAAACTCATGGGTCATATTGTTTATAAAGTCGTTCTTCATATCACTGAGCTTCTTTTGCCGGAATATAACAATGATGACAAAAGAAAAAACCGCCAGTACGACAATAGTAAACAAAACAGATGGCACAAAAATCCATACAGGGTCACGTATGTATTTGTCCCTGGTGGGAAAATACAAATGCACTTTACCGGCTATGCGGCCTGGATCGTTGGGAAACAATACTTGTATATAATCTGCTTTATGATCCCCGAAAAGATCGTTGCAACGATACACTTCCTGTTCTTTTTTGTCGCTTACCTTAAAATGAAATGGCACGTTGTACAGTCCGTTTTTTTCGAACTCTTTGGCTAAATATTGTTCCAATTTATTAAAATCGACGCGTTGGGCTATAGGAAGATTATTTGATTCGTAAAGTACACGCAGTATGACATCTTCGAGTAAGGTTTGTTGATGCAGGTAGCGGTCTTTGAGCACATCCTGCATATTCTCGAAAGAATCAGCCAGACTGCCTTGTTGCTGATTTATACCGGAGGATATGCTTTTGCCATTTTTCCAGTATTTCAAAATGGAGGGATCCTGGTCATTCTGCATGCTTTCCAGCTTACTGGGCGGCAAGGGAACGGGGCTGATTTTAGAAGAAATGGACGAACGGAGATGGAGAGCTTTCCGGTCTCTCTCTTCCAGTTCATTCTCGAGATAGCGCCTTGTTTCGTCCTGTTCCAGCAAATAAACCACCTGAGACAGACTGCGTCTGACAGCACCGTCGAATTCATCGGTCTGCATCTTTACCAGCGACTGGATGTACATTATCTGCAAGGCTATGAGCGCAGCAAAGGTCATAGCCATTACACCAATAAGTAACCAGATGACAGACTTTTTCATAAAATAAATGATAACAACGAACAAAAATACGTTACTAAGTTAACACTTTTCAATGATTAAAAAACATTAACCCGCACAAAAACGTATATTAACAGGGAAAAACCTAAAACCCTGAAAATGTAACAGCCCGGTACAGCATCATAGATATTAGCTGTACCGGACTGTGCCAATGGTGTATTTAAGTTTTATTCCTTTTCCTGCTGTTGTGCTTCGTATTCTTTGAGCAGTTTTTCCTGAACATCGGCAGGAACCAGTTCGTAACTGGCAAAGCGCATGGTGAAAGAAGCCCTGCCTCCGGTGAGCGAACTCAGCGAAGTGGAATAATTCGACATTTCTTTCAAAGGCACTTTGGCCGAGAGTTTTTCTAAGCCTTTTTCACTTTGCATACCCATAATGATGGCACGCCTGCCCTGAAGGTCGCCCATTACGTCACCCATGCGATCGCCTGGCACCAAAATCTCCACATCGTAGATGGGTTCGAGAATTTTGGGAGCAGCTTCTTTAAAGGCTGTACTGAAAGCATTACGTCCGGCCAGCATAAAGGAAATTTCGTTGGAATCGACCG
>JAQUTN010000115.1 GCA_028694375.1 Bacteroidales bacterium | reverse complement strand
TACATAAATTTCGAAAAGCTGGTAGTGGAGGTAATTTTCCATATCAATACGCCTGCAGACTGCCTGGAATGCCGTATCGGATGCCATATCCAATTCTTCGATAAATTGATGCAATTCGGCGTATTCCGGCGTCACAGGAAAAAGATCTACATCGGGCACACCGTCAATAATAATATCCTTTTCGTCCAGGCCGTAATTACAATAAATCAGGTCCTTATTGCTTCTTTCTCTGAGGTTTTCTATACCGTAATATTTCCCGTTGATAAATAATACAGCCGGTTCATAAGCCAGGTAATCCAAGTCTATCCGGTTTCGTAGTATGGATTGAATAAAACCATCACGCATTTGTGTACGGCCGTTGTCGTTGCCTGAATTTCGCAACATAATGTCCTTGTATAATTGGCTAGGCTTACTGATCGGAAAAAAATCGTAATCCAGGTGATTATTCCCAAATTTCGATCTGGGTTGAATTTTCAGGGATTTAAGCCCGTTGGCTCTGGTCCAGCCCCCGGCTATGGCTATATCGAGTTCCTGATTGACTTGTTGCACGCCAGCAGTATCGATCAATTCAAAATTGGCCGGCCTCGACCAATCCTGGTTGTAATTTTTGGGCTGACTTTGTCCGTTGCCGGGAATGCCGTTGATGCCGTCCACATAGATGCCATACATATTGTCCCAAAGATGCAGAGGATCGGCCACCAGCGAAACCACCGGTAAATCAAAATTCCGCTCGCCAATAAAATAGGTAGCTGTCAGCAAATCGCTGGGCAAACAATCTACCGCCAGGCAGACTGCTCTCAACACGGTAGTCTTATTTATATAAACAGAAGCACCCGATCGATATTTTGTTGAATTCATATCCGGCTCGGAACCATCGAGTGTATAATAAATATCGCCCCTGGAGGGGCTTATAAAACCAAAATATGTTGGTCCGGAATAAAAACCACTGCTAAGTTTAAATTCAGGATTGGGGCAAGGGGCCAAAGCAGGAAGCCCTTCGGAATTGGAAGCCCCAGGTGAAGAAGTGGCAAAAAAACTCCAGCTGTTGTCTCCATCCATGGTCCGGCCGTATGAGACATTCCTGTATTGCGGCGGATAATGCACTTCGTCCACTACCACGCCGCTGCGGTTATACAAATAAAGTACGCCTCCGTCGGGTTCCAGTTTGAAATTCGCATGCCCGCTACGGTCCTCCCTTTCGAACCAAAGCACAGCATACCCCCGGGCGGGTATCGTTTGAGCATCGGGATTCCATTTACGTGGAGACTCCGGATCATCGCTAAAAAAATAACCGGCCAGTTCAATATCTCGGTCCGAAGCATTATACAGTTCAACCCACATGCTGAAATTGGTATATGAATCTCTGACAGCCGAAATATTCTTAGGCATCAACTCATTGATTTTGAGTTGAGCAAGCAGGGAAAAAGAAAACAGCAGATATAAAATAAAGAGAAGGTTTTTCTTCATGAATTACAAGCCTTTATGAACACTGGTGATTAATTGCAAATTTGCACATAAGCAACAAAGATACTCATTTTTTCGCTATTTTTTTTGCTTTATCTGAGATAACAAGCTACTTCAAAAGAACTGTTTCAGAATAGTCCATCTGCTATGCTGAGCTGCGAATGTATGCTTAGGTACATGATTATTTTCTGTTTTCAGAAAATAGTTACACTTTTCTTGTAATTCTATATTTTTTGTATATTTGAGCGTTATTTGTTACCTCTATGAATAAAAAAGAACAATTGGATCAGGCTGCCTGGAATTTGTTTTGGAAACACGGATTCCAAAAAGTGAGCATTACGGAAATTTGTCAAAAAGCCAAGTTGAGTCGTAAAACTTTTTATGCTTATTATAAAGATAAAACCACTCTGATTCTCCATTTGCTGGAAGATTGGAACGAAACATTAATGCAATCTTACCGCAGCATCATTGAGAATGAGCAGCCTTTTGCCGACAAGATGCAGAAATTGCTTGCACTCAAATACGAAATGAGCGGTAACTTTTCCATGGAATTTGTGGCTGATTTTTTCAATCCTCAGGCCGCTGCCATTTTGGAACAATTCAGCAAGATGACAGCAAATTCTCTGGAAACAACCAAAAAATTTTTTATACAAGCTCAGAACAAGGGAGAATTGAATCCCAATTTACAGATAGACTTTTTGATGTGGCTGATACAGAAACAACTGGAATTATTTCGCAGCGATGAGATTATGCATTTATTTCCTGATGCCGAAACCTTGGCCAGGCAATTCTCGGAATCTTTAATTTACGGCATACTACCCCATAATAATGAAAACCGGTAGAAATGGCACAGTGTTGGCCTTGCTACTGTTTTGCTCAAGCCTTGGAGCAATTGACAGCTGGCGTGCTGAACTCAGTCTTGAGGGACAGATGACAGCCTGGACTTTAGCCGGCTTTGAACAAACAGGTTTGCTGCAAAGCGGAGGCCGTTTTGTACCCACTCTCAAAGGGAATCTGAGTTTTAATCCTCAGAGCTCTTTTCAAATGGAAGCTTCCCTGCATATGTACGGGAATCTTGATTTCAGCAACTTCAGCTATCAGGGAGCTACCGGCAAGATCAATGCATACCGGCTCTGGCTTGCTTACCGCCGGGAACAATTTGAGATGAGGGCGGGCTTACAAAAAATCAACTTCGGGCAGGCCAAAATGTTCCGCCCGCTGATGTGGTTTGATGCCATGGATATCCGCGACCCCCTGCAACTGACCGAGGGGGTGTACGGATTGTTGGGAAGATATTACTTCGAAAACAACAGCAACATTTGGCTTTGGTGTCTTCTGGGCAATCAACAAGCCAAAGGCTGGGAAATAGCCGAATCAGAAAGATGGATCCCCGAATGGGGCGGCCGCCTGGAACTTCCGGCCGGCAGTGGGGAAATTGCCCTGAGCAGCCATTACAGATCTCTTCGCAAAGAAGTCAGCCTGAGCGGAACAGATTATCCCGGCGAATTTCGCTGGGGCCTGGACGGCAAATGGGATTTGGGCCCCGGCCTTTGGTTCGAGGCCAGCTCCTGTATCAGTTCAAGCAAGACGCTGTCAATTCCGCGATTTCAGGATATGCTCAACCTGGGAATGGATTATACCTTTCCCTTGGGGAACGGCCTGGGATTTACGCTGGAATATTTGTATTACCACAGCGGAAGCAAGTTTCTGCTGGATGACATCAAGCTTCATTTGCTGGGAAGTATGTTGAATTATGCCCCCTCTATTATAGACAATCTGAGTGCCATGGTGTTTTACCTGCCTGCCGCCGACAAGTTGTTTAATTACCTGAGTTGGGGCAGAGTATACGATAATTGGAGTTTTTACTTAATCGCTTATCTGAATCCCAACGACATACAGATGCCCGGGCCAGGCAGTAGTTCAGAATCTTCCCGGCTTTATTTGGGTAAAGGTTTGCAAGTGATGGCCAGTTATTATTTTTAAACCGAACAATCTTTTATTTAAACGCCATATGATAGTAGAAGTTAAGCATTTGACTAAAAAATTCCCGGTGGGTAAGGCTTATTTTACTGCACTGAAAGACCTGAATCTCAGCTTTGCCGAAGCTGAATTCACCGGCCTGGTAGGTCCCAGCGGTTCGGGCAAAACCACTTTGCTCAACATTATTGGCTCTCTGGATGTGCCCAGCGAAGGGGAAGTTATTGTACTGGGCAACTCCGTAGGCCGTCTCAGTCCGCCCGAAGCTGCCCTGCTACGCAAACAGGAACTGGGTTTTATCTTTCAGAATTACAACCTCTTGCCTGTTTACACGGTGTTCGAAAATGTGGAATTTCCGCTTTTATTACTGGATATGCCGGCCCGGGAGCGAAAAAAAAGAGTGCTGGAAAGCCTAAGCTGGCTGGGGTTGAGCGACAAAGTAAACTCACGTCCCGCACAGCTTTCGGGAGGCGAATGTCAGCGGGTAGCTATAGCCAGAGCCATGGTGAAGCGCCCGCGCCTGGTACTGGCCGACGAACCTACCGCCAATCTGGATTCTGTCAATTCGCACAACATACTTCAGGCTATGCTTAAACTCAACCAGGAGCTGAAAACCAGTTTCATTTTTGCTACTCACGACGAAAAAGTGATAGGCTACCTGAAACGGATCATTCAGCTCGAAGACGGGCGCGTGGCTGAAGACCGCCTGGTTTAAATAAATAACTGCTGTTTACATCAATTACACCATTATGAAATTGTTTAAAACTGCTTTAAAAAGCCTGCTTGGAAATGGCCTTAAAACCTGGCTGACGGTGTTTGTGCTGTCTGTTTCCTTTGTGCTTATCATTTTTATGCAAGGCTTGCTCGAAGGCTGGAGCCGACAGGCGGTGAGCGATGCCATTGCCTGGGAAATAGCCGGAGGCCAGTATTGGAGTGAGGCTTACGATCCTTACGATCCCTTCTCGCTGGATTCCTGCGCCCGGGACATTCCGGATCAATTGAAGCCGGCTGCTGAATCGGGCCTGCTCGAAGCCGTGCTGATCAGCCAGGGAACTATCTATCCACAGGGACGTATGCAGGGAGTAATACTCAAAGGCATCGATCCGGAACAGCAAATTGTAAAACTACCCACTCGGCTTCTGGCCGGCGAAGGCCCGGAAATCCCTGTAATCATAGGAGCGCAGATGGCCAAACAAGCCCACCTGAAAGAAAATGACCTGGTGACCTTGCGCTGGAGAGATGCCAACGGCACTTTCGAAGCCGCCGATCTGAGAGTAGCTGGCATTTTTGTCACCACTGTTCCTACCATCGACAACGGACAGATCTGGCTTGCTCTTGATAAACTGCAAAGTATGATGCTCAGAGAAAACCAGGCAAGTATACTAATTGCTTCACCCGATTACAAAGCCCAACAACTGGAGGGCTGGCTTTTTAAGGATGTGGAAAAACTGAGCAGCAATACTATTGCTATGGTCAAAGCCAAATCGATGGGCATGGCCATTTTTTATCTTATCTTTTTGCTGCTTGCTCTGCTGGCCATTTTCGACACCCAAACCCTGGCAATCTTCAGACGTCAACGAGAAATCGGAACTCTGGTGGCCCTGGGAATGACCCGAAAGCAGGTGCAATGGCTGTTCACACTCGAAGGCAGCCTGAACGCCCTGCTGGCCATAGCTCTGGGCTGCCTCTACGGTATACCCTTGTTTATTTATCTGAGTATGAACGGACTCAGCTTCCCGATTGATATCAGTGAATTTGGCTTACCGGTGTCAGACGTGATGTATCCCTATTACAGCCTGAAGCTCATTGTGGGTACCATTGTGTTTATATTGCTGAGCACTGCCCTGGTGAGCTATCTCCCTGCCCGGCAGATCGCCCGGATGAATCCCACCGAAGCCATACGGGGGAAAATGCATTGATTTAAATTTATTGCCATGATCAGATTTTTATTAAAAGGCATTTTAAGAGACCGCAGCCGCAGCTTGCTGCCCATAATTGTTGTCAGCCTGGGAGTTATGATAACGGTTTTTCTTCAGGCCTATATGGACGGAGTTTTGGGAGACAGTATTGAATGGACGGCGCAATTTTCAACCGGACATGTAAAAGTTATGACCCGGGCTTATCAGGAAAATATATCCCAAACCCCCAACGACTACGCCCTGACAGACGTGGACATCCTTCAGCCTCAGCTCGAAAAGGATTACCCCGGATTAAGCTGGGCTCCCCGTATCCAGTTTGGCGGCTTATTGGATGTTCCCGACGAAAACGGATTGACCAGAGCTCAGGGTAATGTAAAAGGGATGGGGCTTGAGCTGTTGAATTCATCAGAAGAAATTGAACGCATGCACTTAAACGACTACCTCAGCAGCGGTGACTTTCCTCAACAAGCAGGAGAAATACTGCTTAGCCGGGAATTGTTCAATCAGATGGGACTTACACTCGGAGACGAAGTCACCCTGATTTCAAGCGGCATGTGGGGCGACATGGCCATGTACAATTTTAAAGTCTGCGGCACCCTTCAATTCGGAATCAACAGCCTGGACCGTGGTTTTATGAT
>JAQUTN010000114.1 GCA_028694375.1 Bacteroidales bacterium | reverse complement strand
TACCGGGCAGGAATTCTTGGGTAAATCCTGCAATGCTTCGTAGTTACCTTCAGCTTTAAGTTTGGCTCTTTTTTCGGCGTACCTGGCAATAAGTTTTGCTCGGTTCACCTCGCGGGCTTTCATTGATTCTTTTGCCATAATGCTATTTAATTATTATTTATGTTCTTGAAAGGCAAACCGAATTCCTTGAGCAGGGCATAACCCTCTTCGTCGGTTTTAGCGCTGGTTACCATAGTAATATTCATACCTACCAGATGGGTAATGTTGTCAATGTTGATTTCAGGGAAGATAATTTGTTCCTGAACTCCCAGTGTGTAATTGCCACGTCCGTCCAATTTGCTTTCAATTCCTTTGAAGTCCCTGATACGAGGCAGAGCAACGCGAACAAGGCGTTCCAAAAATTCATACATCTTTTCGCGACGCAAAGTAACCATCACTCCGATGGGCATTTTCTTACGCAGCTTAAAGTTGGATATGTCTTTTTTGGACATTGTAGCAACGGCTTTTTGTCCGGTAATGGCGGTTAACTCGGCAATGGCAGTGTCAATAATCTTCTTGTCTGCCACAGCCATACCCAAACCTTGGTTAATGACTATTTTTTCTAATTTAGGTACCTGCATCACAGAGGTATACCCAAATTCTTTTGTCAAAGCAGGAATAATGCGTTCCTGATAATCTTTCTTGAGGCTGGCTGTATTCATTACTTAATTTCCTCCCCTGATTTTTTGGATATTCTGACTAATTTCCCTTTTTCATTCCTGACACGACCAACCCGGGTAGGTTTACCCGATTTAGGATCCAAGGGATTTAAATTGGAAATGTGAACGGGGGATTCTTTTTTCAGAATACCTCCCTGGGGGCTCTTGGCATTGGGCTTGGTGTGCTTGGATACAAGATTGACCCCTTCGACGATGGCCCGTTTTTTCTCTACGTCCACTTCGAGCACGCGACCGGTTTTACCCTTATCTTCGCCTGCATTCACAAATACTGTGTCGCCTTTTTTGATATGTAGCTTTGTCATTATACTGATATTTCTATTCAATTAAAGTACTTCGGGAGCCAAAGAAACAATCTTCATGTTGGTGTTGCGAAGTTCCCTGGCAACCGGGCCAAAAATACGACTTCCACGCAACTCGTCAGCATTGGTCAACATCACACAAGCATTGTCGTCAAAACGGATGTAAGAGCCGTCGGCTCTTTTTATTTCCTTTTTGGTACGAACTATTATAGCTTTGGATACAACGCCTTTCTTCATTTCACTGGAGGGAATAACATTTTTTACCGATACCACGATAGTATCTCCCACCGAGGCATAACGTCTTCCGGTGCCTCCCAGCACACGGATACACAGTACCTCTTTTGCACCACTGTTATCGGCTACATTGAGCCTGCTTTCTACTTGTATCATGATTATTTCGCTCTTTCGATGATTTCAACTAATCTCCATCTCTTGGTTTTACTCAAGGGACGGGTTTCCATAATCTTAACGGTATCACCGATGTTACATTCGTTCTTTTCGTCGTGGGCATAGTACTTTTTTGTCTTGCTGACAAACTTTCTGTAAATCGGATGTTTTTCCTTGAATTTACTCACAACGGTGATGGACTTATCCCCTTTGTTGCCGATGACAACACCGTATCTCTCTTTTCTTAAATTTCTGGTTTCCATCAGGCTATGTATTAGTTTTGTTCTTTATTACGTTCAACTAAAATGGTTCTCAGGCGTGCAATCAACCTACGGCTTTCCTTTATCTGTACCGGATTGTCCAGAGGAGAGATGCTGTGCTGAAGCGTCAAGGTATTCAAGCGACTGATTTCTGCATCGACACGTTCCATAATTTCCTTAGTGGTCAATTCTCTGACTTCTTTAGCTTTCATAGGTCTTATACATTTTGATTTTGAATATCATAATCACGTCTGACCACAAATTTGGTCGTAACGGGCAACTTTTGGGCTGCCAGACGCAAAGCTTCTTTGGCAACATCAAAAGATACGCCTTCTACCTCGATAAGTATTCTACCCGGAGTTACCGGAGCAACAAAACCTTCGGGAGCACCTTTTCCTTTACCCATACGGACTTCGGCAGGCTTCTTGGGAAAGGGTTTATCCGGGAAAATCCGGATCCATATCTGACCCTGACGTTGCATATAACGGGTTACGGCAATACGGGCAGACTCAATCTGCTGGCCGGTGATCCATTTGTTTTCCAGAGTCTTGATTCCAAAAGAACCAAAGGCCAATTGGTTGCCGCGTTGGGCATTCCCTTTCATGCGGCCTTTTTGCTGTCTTCTGAATTTCGTTCTTTTCGGCTGTAACATTGTTTCGCGATTATAATATTATCTATTGCTGTTTTTCTTCTTGCGGAAGCCACCCTTGCGGTCTTCACGACGTTCGCCGCTAAACGGTCTTTCGCTTCTGCCACTGCTCTGGGTATTGCTGAACTGCGGAGCCAAATCCACTTTACCGTAAATTTCGCCTCTACAGATCCAAACCTTTATACCTATCAGACCTACTTTGGTTAAAGCTTCTGCCTGGGCATAATCGATGTCGGCCCTGAAAGTATGCAGGGGAGTACGTCCTTCCTTATACATTTCGGAACGTGCCATTTCCGCACCATTCAAACGGCCTGATACCTGCACTTTGATGCCTTCGGCACCCATACGCATGGTAGAAGCAATGGCCATTTTTATGGCCCGGCGATAAGCTATTTTACCTTCTACCTGCCTGGCGATATTATTGGCTACAATAACAGCATCCATTTCGGGGCGTTTGATCTCGAAGATATTGATTTGAACATCCTTGTCGGTGATCTTTTTCAATTCTTCCTTCAACTTGTCCACTTCCTGACCACCTTTACCGATAATGATACCCGGACGGGCAGTACAAACAGTAATGGTCACCAGCTTGAGTGTACGTTCAATTACAATGCGGGAAACACTCGCTTTGGCCAGACGGACATTCAGATATTTACGGATCTTGCTGTCTTCCAACAAAGAATCTCCATAATTATCACCACCATACCAGTTAGAATCCCAACCTCTGATGATACCTAAACGGTTACTTACCGGATTTACTTTCTGTCCCATCTGACTTTGTATTTTGTTCGTTTTTACTTATTGTGTTAACACTCAAGCTCACATGATTGGAGCGCTTGCGTATGCGATATCCTCTGCCCTGAGGAGCAGGACGCAGTCTTTTCAACATGGTGGCTGAGTCAACTTTGACTTCGCTGACATATAACTCACCGGCTTCGGCTTTGCGCTCGTTTTTTTGTTCCCAGTTGGAGATGGCGGAACGAAGTAATTTTTCCATGCGGCCGGCAGCTTCCTTAGACGAAAACTTCAGTATGCCCAGGGCCAGGAATACTTCTTTGCCGCGTATCATATCGGCAACCAGACGCATTTTGCGAGGCGATGTGGGAACACCGTTCAATTTGGCAAAATACATCGTCTTCAAGGCTTCTTTCCTTGCGTCTGCTGCTATTCTTTTTCTTGCACCCATTGTCTATCTGTTTTTATTTTTTTCTATTTCCACTGTGGCCTCTGAATGTACGAGTCGGTGAAAACTCTCCCAACTTGTGTCCGACCATGTTTTCGGTGATATACACCGGTATGAACTTATTTCCATTGTGAACCGCTACGGTATGTCCCACAAAATCCGGAGAAATCATGGAGGCTCTGGCCCAGGTCTTGATCACTGATTTTTTGCCGGATTCATTCATAGCTAAAACTTTGCTTTCAAGTTTTACATTGATGTACGGTCCTTTTTTTAATGAACGACTCATAATATTTCCTGCTTTATCCTATTATTTTTTCCTTCTTTCTACAATGTACTTGCTTGAATGTTTCTTAGGAGATCTTGTTCTAAGACCCTTAGCCAACAAGCCTTTGCGCGATCTTGGATGTCCGCCGGAAGCGCGGCCTTCGCCACCACCCATGGGGTGATCTACCGGGTTCATTACTACGCCACGGTTTCTGGGACGGCGACCCAGCCATCTCGAACGGCCGGCTTTACCGGAACGTTCCAGACCATGGTCTGAATTTCCGACACTGCCAATAGTTGCTTTGCAAGTGGATAAAATCCTGCGGGTTTCTCCGGAAGGCATACGAATGATTACGTAATCTTCTTCTTTGGAAACCAATTGCGCAAAAGTACCTGCGGAACGTACCATCTTGGCACCTTGTCCGGGACGGAGCTCGATGTTGTGAATTACGGTTCCCACGGGAATGTTTTTCAATGCTAAGGCATTGCCGATTTCCGGAGCTGCATTATCTCCCGACATGATAGTCATACCAACTTCAAGTCCGTTGGGAGCCACAATGTAGGTTTTCTCGCCGTCAGCATAATACAACAATGCAATGCGTGCTGAACGGTTGGGATCGTACTCAATGGTCTTTACTGTTGCAGGAACACCATCTTTACTTCTCTTGAAGTCGATAAAACGGAATTTTTGTTTGTGACCGCCTCCGATATAACGCATGGTCATTTTTCCCGTGTTATTGCGTCCGCCTGATTTATTCAGACCGAATACAAGAGATTTTTCCGGTGCACTAGCAGTTATGGTATCGAACGCACCGATAGTCTTATGTCTTTGCCCGGGTGTTGTGGGCTTTAATTTTCGTACTGCCATCTTATTTTATAAATTGCTGTAAAAATCAATCACATCACCTTCTTTCAAGGTAACTATGGCTTTTTTGTAGGCTGCCTTTTTGCCTGTTATAACTCCGCCTCTGGTGTATCGACTGGTGTTTTTGCCTCTGCTGTTGCTGGTGTTAACACTAACCACAGTGACATTATACATCTTTTCGACGGCCCTGGCTATCTCAATTTTATTCGCTTCCGGGAGTACACGGAATCCGTAACGATTCAGTTTTTCTGTAATCGTTGTCATCTTTTCGGTAACGATAGGTTTAATTATAATTCCCATTGTTTTTCTCCTTATGCGTTAAAAGTTTGTTCAATTCCGGGCACCGAACCTTCCATCAGTACCAGCGTTTTTGCGTCAAGTATCTTATAAGTATCTAATTCAGAAAACATTACAACTTGAACTTTCGGCAAATTACGAGCCGACAAATATACGTTTTTATTTGCTTCTGACAATACAAAAACTACCTTTTTTTCAGGAAGATGCAAATTTTGCATGATTGACAGGAAATCTCTTGTTCTGGCTTTCTCAAACTGGAAATCTTCTACCACCAGGATGGCGTTGTCGCGCATCTTGTAAGTGAGAGCCGATTTGCGTGCCAGCGATTTCACTTTCTTATTCAATTTGAAGTTGTAATCGCGCGGTTGAGGACCAAAAACCCTTCCGCCTCCAACCATTACAGGCGATTTGATATCTCCGTGACGTGCACCGCCTCCGCCTTTCTGACGACCAAGTTTTTTAGTGGAACCTGTGATTTCACTGCGTTCCTTGGATTTGTGCGTGCCTTGTCTTTTGTTGGCTAAGTGTTGTTTAACCGTCAGATACAAAACATGATCGTTGGGTTCAACAGCAAATATGGAATCGCTCAACGCAACCTTTCTTCCGGTGTCTTCACCTTTTATATTATATACATTCAGTTCCATCACTTATAGATTATTACAATTGAACCTTTCGCTCCCGGAATAGAACCTTTTACTAAAACAAGATTATGTTCGGGAATAACTTTTATAACCTGAAGGTTTTCTATGGTCACCCTTTCACCGCCGGTACGTCCGGCCATGCGCATTCCCTTGAAAACGCGGGAAGGCCATGAGGATGCTCCCAATGAACCCGGGGCACGTAAACGATTGTGCTGGCCGTGGGTAGCTCCACCCACACCCGAGAATCCATGACGTTTAACAACGCCCTGAAATCCTTTACCTTTGGAGGTGCCGACAATGTCAACAAATTCGTCGGCTTCAAACAACTCAGAGGTGACCACGTCACCACACTTGATTTCGTCACCGAAATCTTTAAATTCCACCAGATGCCTCTGAGGTGCTACTCCAGCTTTTTCAAAATGGCCTTGCTCTGCTT
>JAQUTN010000113.1 GCA_028694375.1 Bacteroidales bacterium | reverse complement strand
CATTCTTTGTTTCTTACCATTGGGAAGGCACTCGTTATGCTCCTGATTATTTCTCAGCCTTTCGGCGTTTGCCCGATATTCATTATCTGTCGCTGGGAGGTTCTTACGATGTTACCCGTCGACTGGGTGTCTTTTTGCATCTGAACAACGTTTTGAATCAATTCTATGAGGTGTGGAACGATTATCCTTCTCAAGGCTTTACCGCTGTAGTTGGGGCTTCCTATTCTTTCTAAACTGATATGTTGGTTCGAAGCCAGGCTCTAGTATTACACCAGATTCCCTACAGCGATGCTTTTTCTGTGGTGCATCTCTATACCAGGGAGTTCGGCCGACAGCCTTATCTGCTCTCGCGTAATCCCAAAAACAGCAGGCTGAGGCAATCGCTGTTTCAATCTTTGTCCATTATTGAATATGAGGCCGACCACAAGGGGAGTCGCGAATTGCAACGCCTCAAGGAAGCCCGGAGTTTATTTGCTTTTACAGGAATTCCAGGGGATCCGGTTAAAAACGCCATTGCTTTGTTTTTGTCGGAAGTTTTGTACCGGGCATTGGAGGAAAGGGAATCCAATCCGGCCTTGTTTGATTTTTTGGTGCAATCGGTAGAGATTCTGGATCTTTGTCCCGCAGGCACGGCTAATTTTCATTTGGTGTTTTTAATAAAACTAAGCCGTTATCTGGGTTTTTATCCCAACCTGGAAGACAAGGCTCCGGGTAAATATTTCGACTTGCAGGCCGGCACCTTTTGTTCGCACAGGCCTGCGCATAAAGATTGGTTGACGCCCGGGGATGCTCAGGGCTTTGCTGTGTTGCTGCGCATTAATTTTGAAAATATGTCGGCCTTTCGCTACGACCGACGTCAACGTCAGCGAATATTGCGTCAGACTCTGGATTATTACCGTTTGCATTTGAGCGATTTCCCCGCGATTAAATCTCTGGATGTTTTGCAAGAGCTGTTTTAGAATAGTCACTGCTCGATTAGTTGCACTAATTTACTTGCAAGAATTATTATACTTTTATTGAACAATAAACTTGTCCGGGTATAAGGGCTTAGGAAGAGAATGCTTGTTCAATCCGAAATTTAGCCTTATTTTTGCGCCCGAATCAGTAAAAATATTGGTCCTGTAGTTCAATGGATAGAATGGAAGTTTCCTAAACTTTAGATTCGAGTTCGATTCTCGGCGGGACTACAATAAAAAAAGCTAACAAGTTGAATTACAGCTGTTAGTTTTTTTTATTGGTGTTTTTTGTCCAGCAAATATTCTCCTTTCTTGTTTCCCTGTTAACACAGCTCTTTTTCTGCCTAAAAAGGAATAAGAACAGCTAATTTCGAAAAATTGAAAAATGTCGATGAAATCGATGATTTTCAATTTTTAGTTTAAAATTCAAGTTGATTTCATGTTTGAATGATAGCGAAACTTTTTAGGGTTAATATGCAGATTAACAACAACATATAGCGAAACTTTTTTGTGATTAATAATAATTAACAAAAACTCTGTGCATTTTTGTATGAGTTTTTGATGCATGTAGGAATTGTGTCTTCATTCATGCGGCTTCGAAACAAAGAATGAATAAGTTTTTGATTGGTAGTAAAATTATTGGTACGATGAGTTTAAGTAGTAAGTTTGCTTCTGTAGTGTCTTCTGTTTTGAAATTTTTATTTCCGACTTCTGATGAAATCCGGCTGAGAAAAATAAATCAAAGTAAAAAACTGAAAATTGAAAAAGAAAAGAGGTTTTTGCATCAGAAATACGATAGGCAAAAACGAGCACTGCTGTTAAAATACGGAAGCCCTGTATATAACCTGGCACTCAAAGAACAGAGCCTGAATAACGAAATAATAGTATTTGAAAAATCAAGAAGGGTAATGATTCTTGGTGAAATATATGCTTACTCGGATTTTTCGTCCTGTACTTATACCGACAACCAAAGAATTTTAAAAGGAGAGGCCTCTTTTGTGACTAAATTAAATGCACAGGAAACAAATTTATTCACAGGCTTTGAATACGATATTTACCAGACTGCAGGTTTAGAAAAAAGCAACATTTCCAATAAAGATATAATTACTCATAATTACAGTATAATCATAAAATTAAATGACTCTCCGACATCTATTATTAAGATTCCTATGGGATCGAATCTGGAGAAAGTAACTGAATTATTGGGAGTGATAAATTCAATAATTGAAATAAATAGCCGATCTGTCTTTGTACGAATGAAGCAGGCTGTTTCGTGGTCGTCCTGACGAAACACAGAATTATTCTCATTTTACCTGCTAATGAGTTTAATATTCATTCAGGATTTGTTGATTGTTAAAACAGCGAACAGAATATTTGTAAATAATAAATATTGTTTACATTTGCCGAATCGATAAATCCTGATACTATGAAACACTATTTTAATTTTTTACTGGAAGGCAAAAATATTTTTTTCATCTGGTTGCTTTTTCTCGCTTTTTTTGTACCCCCTTATGTACTTATTACGGTAAGCGTTAAAGACATTAGGCCCGAATTAGGCACATCCTTACTAATTGTTCTTGCTTTCCTTTTGTTGTGCTTAGTTGCTTTTGTCTTTGTTTTTTATATCCAAAAATTAGTAATTGAAGGACTGCAATACAAAGACAAAACCCTGTTTTTCAATGGTTCTTTTGGCAAATATTTTGGAAAAGTCTTATTGGGTTATTTACTCAGCATAATTACCCTGGGCATTTATATGGCCTGGTTTATCAAAGATATCTATAGTTTTTTCATCGACAATACCTCTTACAATTCCAATAATTTCCAATTTAAGGCTCAAGGCGGAAAACTTTTCCTCCTAATTTTATTGCTGGTATTTTTACCAATGTTGGTTGTCTCCATAATTATGTATTCCGGTTTTTCCCTGAACCTGGCAGCAAACTTTAATGGCCAGCTCACGCTCTTTACCATTGTAAATCAAATCATTGTGCTGATAATTATGATTCCGTTTTACTATTTGTTCTACAAATGGATGATAAATATTTCTTATAAGGATATGAAAATTACATGGAAAACGGAGTTTTGGCCCTCTTGCGGTAAAATTGCCTCAGAAATATTACTTAGTGTTATCACAGTAGGAATTTATTATCCGCTGGCCTTGGTTCGTTTGTACAAATATTTTACTGAAAAGACTATTGCCAGCGGGAATAACAGGGAATTAAAATTTGCTTACGATGCAGATCAAGCCGGCGATTTTCTGTTTATATGGGGACAAATTCTTTTGACTATTATAACGCTAAGCATCTATTATCCCTGGGCGTTGTGTAAAATTACCAAACGAATTTTAAGTAAAACTTATGTAGAAGAAAGCTCGCCCGAACAAGGATTTGTGCAGCTTTAAATTGTGAGGTTTAATTTCTTCCGGTTTGGTTTATTAATTCTCTATGGGATAGATTAGTTTCTATGTAGGATGATCTGTATCGGGCTTTAGAATGACTGAATATGAAAAACAAATCATTTCCTCTGGCAGGCCTGCTGATTTTGCTCTTGTTTTTTTCTTGTGATACCCGGGCCGAAAAGAAAAAGCTCAGCCCATTAATGGCTGTTACCAAAGTGGTAGATGGTGACACTTTTTGGGTTGACGACGGTAGTGAAAAAGGGAAAAAGTTGCGATTAATAGGTGTAGATACGCCCGAAACAGTCCATCCTCAAAAAGGGCAGGAGCCCTACGGTCTCGAAGCTTCCGATTTTACCAAATCACTGCTCCAGGGAAAGAGGGTAAGGCTGGAATTCGACCTTGACAGCCTTGATCGTTACGGCCGTCTGCTGGCCTATGTTTATTTGGAAAACGGGCTATTTGTAAACGCCGAGTTGGTACGCAAAGGATATGCTCAGGTGGCCACTTTTCCTCCGAATGTAAAATACGCTGAGTATTTTCTCAAACTGCAGCGTAAAGCCCGTAATCGAAAGCTGGGGCTATGGGGAGAATAGTTGCCAACTTTTTTTCGTGTTTAGAATACAATTGAAACTAAACACATACATTTACCGACTTATTTATTAACGGAATGCCTTGCCCAATATGAGCGGTGCTGGATACGGTTTTCTCTATTTGCAAAACACCGGTATACAAATCGATAGAGAAATTGTTTTTGGAAGAGGTATAGATATGTCCGGTTACGAAGTAATCAGCGCAGAAGACCTGCCGGATCGGGATCCATCCAAAGTGGTGTTTGAAAAGTTGCATTGATATTACTCATAGATCATTTTTTTGGTCATCCCGCCGTCAATCACGAAATTTTGTCCTGTAGTGAAGCCGGACTTTTCGCTCAGGAGAAAATAGGCGGCTTCTGCGATATCTTCTACTTTTCCCACACGGCCGGCAGGATGTTGCTTATGGTCGGCTTCGGAAAGTTTTTCGTAGTGTCTGGTTTCTATCCAGCCGGGGCTGATGCAATTTACGCGGGTTTTGGGGCCGAGGCTTATGGCCAGGGCGTGGGTCAGGGCCACTATACCGCCTTTGCTGGCGCCATAGGCTTCTCCGCCGGGTTCGGACATCAGAGCTCTGGTTGAGGCAATATTCAGGATAGCAGAATTATCGCTGAACAGCGGCAGACAGGCTTTGCTCAGGTAAAACACACTGCTCAGGTTGACCGCCAGCATACGATTCCAGCTTTCGATGCTCAGGCTTTCGATAGGCTCGAAACAACTGATTCCGGCGTTGTTGACCAGGTAATCCACCTTGCCGTACAAAGCTTCGATCCTGGCCAGTACTTCGTTTATTTCATCTGGATGGGCCACATCGCAACGAAAGGAAAGCAGGCCGTTTTTTTCTGCTTCCAAAGCCTCCGGGTCGTCTATGCCGGAATCGAGCACAACAACAGCACAGCCCTCTTTAGAAAGTTTCCGGGCAATGGCCTTACCTATACCCTGTGCGCCTCCGCTGACAATGGCAGTTTTCATAGTTACTTCTTTAAAATGATTAAGTCGCAAACTTAATGAAATAACAACAAAGGAGAAGTTGGTTGAGTCGATTTTCCATTTATACTACACTAAATTGCATTATTTCTCAGCCCTGTAAGGCGATTTTAAGTTTTATTTTTGATCTTTGTTGTCTTGCTTGACCGGTAAACTCAGAGATTTAATTACCATATTTGATATAAACACAAATAATATGATTCGTACTTTTTTTGTTTGGCTTATTATGACTAGTACTGCTTTTGCTTTGTCGGCACAGGAAGCCGGCGCTGAAAACACCTCTGAACCTCAAAAAGCGTTTTATGAGTGGACCGCTCAGGGCAATCCCCTGATTACCCATAAATATACCGCTGATGCAGCAGCCATGGTGCACGAGGATACCCTGTGGATTTTTACGGGCGAAGATGCTGCAGGCGGACAAAACCGCTACATTATGCACAATTGGTGTGTGTTCTCCACTACAGATATGAAACACTATAAGGAACATCCCATTCCATTGTATGGAGCCGATTTCAAATGGAGTTCCCGTCAGGCCTATGCGGCTCATGTGGTGGAGCGTAAGGGGAAGTTCTACTTTTACGTAAGTACCAACGCGACGGGCATAGGAGTAGCCGTAGCAGAACGTCCGCAAGGGCCCTACAAGGATGCTTTGGGTAAACCCCTGTTGACCAATGCCGATTGTTTTGCCAGTACACACAGCTGGGCCTGCATCGATCCGGCCGTATTTATTGATGACGACGGCCAGGCCTGGATTTTCTGGGGCAATCGCGAATGTTATTACGCAAAGCTAAAGGAAAACATGATAGAGCTCGATGGCCCGGTAAAACAAGTTAAATTCGAGGGTTTCAGTTTTACCGAAGCACCCTGGATACACAAAAAAGACGGCAACTATTACCTGACATACGCCTCGGGCTTCCCCGAGAAGATACATTACGCCATGTCAAAGAGCATCGAAGGCCCCTGGGAATTCAAGGGCATTCTGAACGAAATAGCCGGCAATTCAAACACCAATCATCAGTCGATTGTAGAATACAAGGGGCAATGGTACTTTTTCTACCACAACGGAGGGATGCAGACCCAGGGCACCAGTTACAGCCGTTCGGTTTGCGTCGATTATCTTAATTACAACGAAGATGGCAGTTTGGAGCGAGTGCAAATGACCAGCGAAGGTGTGGATCCCATACCCGGCGAAAAGCAGGACGCTTTTGATACCCTGGCCGTCAACGGA
>JAQUTN010000010.1 GCA_028694375.1 Bacteroidales bacterium | reverse complement strand
GAGACTGAGCCCGATTGGTCGCCAAGACTTGTTTAGTTACCTGAGTTTTGTCAAATAAAAGCCCTCCTACTCCTGTTTTTTGAACCAACTCTTCAATTTTTTTCTCCCAGCTTCCGTTGTTGGCACTGACTATGGGCATTAACAACTGAGCTACCCTGGCTTCGGGGCTCAGGTCTTGCATCAGGGAATCAGCCCATAAACAGGCCGCAGGGTATTGTTCTTTGTTTCTTAGCAAAAAAGGTTTAGTGGACGATTCTAAACCAAAAAGACTTAAAAACCAAAAAATCAACACCAAAATCCATCCTTTTGTCATAAATTCTTAGCGTTATGGGACAAGCTGCCCTAAGTTTATCAAGCTGTCTGTTTTGAGCTGCGAATATACGTTTTTTAAGGCTCTCTCCGGCTCGTTTTTTCCAATTTTACAGCTAAAAAACTTATTTTAATCCGGCCTTAATTAAAATAATGACTTACTTTTGCACAAACACCTTTCTCTATGAGAAACTACCGTTGCAGTTGTATGCTGGGGCTTTGTTTACTGAGCATCTTACCCCTTTTTTCGCAGAACTTGTCTACAGAGAATAAGAGTGGCGAAAAATCGAAGCTGCTGAGTAAAACCGGCTTGTTTTTTTCTTTGAGTATCCACAACGAACTTTGGAAACAGCCGCAAAATGCCCAGCCTTTTTTTAATGGCCTGGAAGATTGCCGGAGCTTTAACTTTGGCGTTTTTCAAAACCTGCGACTGATGAAAACCTTGTATTATCAGCCCGAGCTTTCTTATGCTGTCTACAACGGTCCAGGGGAACATCGCCTGACTATGATTTCGCTGGTACCATTACAAATACAGCTGGGTTATCACCTGGGCTGGGTGCGTCCATTCGTATCGGGAGCCTGTTTTGGCAATCTGATCATAACAGCCAGACAATCAGAGGGCAGCCTGCTGCCGATGAACGGTTTGGCTCAGCGCAGCGCCTGGGGCTTTTATTACGGAGGAGGCCTGGACATTATAAGCGCAGTTCAACTCAACTTTAAATTGTTACACTGGATGGAAGGGTTCGATAACTTGCGACCGGGTCCCCTGAGAGAATATCAGCTGGGGTTGGCCTTCCTTTTTTAAAAATCGTTTATCTTTGCAACATTCAGATAAACCGGACTGAAAGATTTTGTTATGAATTACGGATTTGTCAAAGTGGGAGCGGCACTGCCCGTAGTCAGGGTTGGAGACTGCCAATACAATGCAGAGGCTATCATAGAGCTTATGCAAGAGGCCGAAAATGAACAGACTGCTGTTGTCTGCTTTCCGGAATTAGCCATAACAGCCTATACCTGCGGGGATCTGTTTTTTCAGCAACACCTGCTCGATTCTGCCGAGCAGGCCCTGGGCAGGATAGCCGAAGCCAGCTCAGGCATGAAGCTCCTGGTTTTTGTGGGTTGTCCTTTGCGTCTGAACAACAAACTCTACAACACCGCTGTTTGTATTCAGGATGGCAAGATTCTGGCCGTCGTTCCCAAAACCTATCTGCCTAATAAACACGAGTTTTACGAAAAGCGTTGGTTTTCACCTGCCCGGGAGGACCTGCACGAGGAACTGGAATTATTTGGGCAACAAGTGCCTTTCGGCAGCAATATTCTACTCTGTTCGGGCCAACTTAAAGTAGCAGCAGAAATCTGTGAAGACCTATGGGCTCCCATACCCAGGAGCAGCGTTCACTGCCTGGCGGGTGCCAACCTCATAGTCAATCTGTCGGCCAGCAACGAACTGAGCGGCAAAAATCGCTACCTGAGGCAATTGCTTTCACAGCAATCTGCCCGTTGTTTTTCGGCCTATGTCTACGCTTCCTGCGGCTGGGGAGAATCAAGTACTGACCTGGTTTTTTCCGGCAATGGCTATGTGCTCGAAAACGGGATATTTTTGGCAGAAAGCAAACGCTTTCATATGAAGAAACAATTGATCTGTTCTGAGGTTGACATAGAGCGCCTGCTATCGGAGCGTCTGGCCAGCGATTGTTTCATTGACAACCCCCTGCCCTGTACCAGGATTAAATTCAATTTAGCACCTGTCAAGGATGGTATACTGTCCAGAACTATCAATCCTCATCCTTTTGTGCCACCGCTGGAAAACATGGACGAGAGCTGCGAAGAAATCTTTTCCATTCAGGTGGCCGGTTTGGCCAAACGTCTCCATCAGACCCATATTTCGAAGCTGGTGCTGGGCATATCCGGAGGCCTGGATTCCACACTGGCACTAATGGTAGCTGTAAAAACCATGGACAAATTGGGCTTGGACAGGAAAAACATACATGGCATCACCATGCCCGGTTTTGGCACCAGCCAACGCACTTACCAAAACGCTATTAACCTAATGAGAGCGCTGGGTGTCAGCATAAAGGAAATCGATATCAAAGCTGCCTGCACACAGCATTTCAAAGATATTGGACACGATGCTTCCATCCACGACACCACATACGAAAACACCCAAGCCAGGGAACGTACTCAAATTCTGATGGATTACGCCAATACAAATCAAGCCTTGGTAGTTGGCACAGGTGATCTCTCGGAACTGGCTTTGGGCTGGGCCACCTATAATGGTGATCACATGTCGATGTACGGAGTTAATGCCGGCGTCCCCAAAACACTGGTTCGTTATCTTCTTCATTGGGTAGCCGCGCAAACCGACGACCAACAGAGCAAAAACACCCTGCTGGACATAATCGATACTCCTGTAAGCCCGGAACTCCTGCCCATCAGCTCCGAAGGCAAGATCAGCCAAATAACCGAAGATATTGTAGGGCCTTACGAACTTCACGACTTCTTTCTTTTTTACCTGCTTCGCTACGGTTTCAAGCCTTCAAAAATCTTATACCTGGCCACACAGGCTTTCGGGAATCAGTACAAACCCGACTTTATTCGCCAATGGCTTAAGGTTTTTATTGAACGCTTTTTTAAACAACAATACAAACGTTCCTGTCTGCCCGACGGGCCTAAAGTGGGCTCGGTGAATCTTTCGCCCAGAGGCGACTGGCGTATGCCCAGCGATGCCGAAGGCCGTCTTTGGCTTCGGGATTTAAATGAATGATTTTTTTACTTGCTTCTTTGCGTAACTCAATATTTTTTCTTTTCTTTGCAGCCGTTTTGCGTAACCGCTGTCGAGTATAGTGAGGCTCGGGAATGTTGCGTCATTTCTAATGACTAAAAAGAGTATTTATCATGGACTTGATTAAAGTTGCCGAAGAAGCCTTTGCTACCGGCAAAGTTCATCCAAAATTCAAAAGCGGCGACACAGTAACTGTTGCCTACCGTATCAAAGAAGGTAACAAAGAGCGTATACAGAACTACCGCGGTGTTGTAATCAAAATCAACGGCAGCGGCAGCAAAAAACGTTTCACCTGCCGCAAAATGTCCGAAAACATCGGAGTTGAAAGAATTTTCCCCCTGGAATCTCCCTTTATTGAATCTATTACCGTAAACAAAGTCGGTAAGGTAAGAAGGGCTAAGTTGTATTACCTCAGGGCCCTGACAGGGAAAAAAGCCCGCATCAAAGAAAAAAGATTCTAAGGGCGCTCCATACCATACAGAAAAGCAACCGGCGCAAACGGTTGCTTTTTTTGTCTGTAATCAAACCTTTGCCTGTATCTGCCATGAAAAAAATCATAATTCTCCCGGTCCTGTGTTGTATGTTGATCAATCTGAGCAGCTTTGCCCAGGAAAATCAGCCTGTGCAGACTGCTGCAGAAGACAAGGCCATAGAATACATAACAGCACAACTCAGAGCTTTCCCTCAGGAAAAAGTTTACCTGCATCACGACAAACCCTATTATTCAGCCGGAGACACCATCTGGTTTCGGGCCTATATGGTTCATGCCACTCTGCATCAACCTATGGCCTACAGCCGTTACATCTACGTAGAATTGATCAACGAAAGCAAACTGGTAGTTTCGAGAATAAAAATAAGGCCCGAAGAGGGACTTTATTACAGCCAGATGCCCATCAAAGCCGATATTGCGCCCGGGAAATACTACCTGAGAGCCTATACCAATTACATGCGTAATCTGGAGGAGGATTATTTTTTTCATAAAGAAATTTACATAGGAAATTTAATCACTCCCGAAGCAGAGATAAACCTAAGCGAAGCTTCTTCTCCCGTTCAGGCTGTTGCAACAAACAAAGGACAAAGCCCGCAGGAAAACAACCAACAATACAATGTACAATTTTTCCCCGAAGGAGGACATCTGATCAGCGGCAACATGCAAACCATCGCCTTCAAGGCTATCGACCAAGAGGGCTGGGGAACCGATATACACGGCCGTATCCTGAAAAACGGAAAAGACGAAATCTGCACTTTCAAAAGCAGCCACCTGGGTATGGGCTACTTTGGGATTTACACTGAACCGGATTGCTTTTATACGGCTGAATGCGAAAACGAAGCCGGCAGAATACTCTCAATCGACCTACCCCAGCCTACCGATTCCTGCTATTCCTTAAGTGTCAATCAATTACCAAACAAGATACATATAAGCATTATTACGCCCTATGGCAATCCCCTGCAAGAAGAATTGTCGGTTTTGGTCCATATGCGCGGCCTGCCTTTGTTTAAATCCAAAGTCTCAGCCGGCACCAATTTACTGAGCCTTCCTAAGACTGTGCTGAGTTCCGGAGTGTTGCATATTGTTCTGCTAAATGCTGAGGCCGAAGTACTCAGCGAAAGGTTGGTATTTATTAAGGGTAACGACAGGGCCGGTGCCGAAATCACTTTCGATAAAAGTACTTACGGCCCCCGCGAAGCAGCCAGAGCGGAGCTACAAATTACAAACAGCCTGGGACAAGGCTTTCAGGGTAGTTTTTCCCTGAGCATAACCGACGATAATTTAATAGACAACGATTCCAACACCTTGAGTATAGAAAGTTATTTATTGCTTTGCTCCGAACTCAAAGGTTATATTGAACAACCTCAGGCCTATTTTTTAGCCGAAAACAAAGCGGCGGCCTCACAGCTGGATATTTTGATGATGACACAGGGCTGGAGACGATACAACATTCCACGACTCATCAAAGGAGAGCTCGACCAGGCCAACCGTTTCGAAATGGAGATTGGCTCTACTATGTGCGGGAAAATTCAGACATATCCTTTTAGAAGAGGCCTGCCCAATGTAAACGTTTTCTGTCTGAACAGTAAACACGGCTATTACAACGCCACGGTGACCGATATCGGAGGGCGTTTTTGCTTCGACGGATTTGAATTCCCCGACAGCTCGGTCTTTTTTGTTCAAGCCGAGAAAAAACCGGGTAATGTCATCGAATTAGTGGCCGAAAACGAAGATTTTCCGCCTGCCATCGTCTACGGGCTTAAACCCAAAACTGCTCTTCAGGACGAAACTATCGAAAATTTTCTCAGTTCCAGCCGCGACAGGTATTTTTACGAAAATGGCCCTCTGGTTATTAACCTGGAAGAAGTGCAAGTAATAGGCAAAAAAGATGACAGGGCCAAAAATCTACGCGAAGAAAGAGGTGCTTTGTATTTTTCGTCCAGTTATACCATAGAAGCTCAAGAGATTGAAGAAATGGGAGGTGCCACCCTGCTGGACGTTTTAATCCGTGTTCCCGGCATCACACTAAATGCCGACAATACCGGAGTGTTGCTGCGTAACGCCAGCCCACTTATTCAGGTTGACAATTTCAGAGGCAGAATGGAAGATTTGAGTATTATCAATCTTTCAGAAGTGGAAATGATTGATGTTCTCAAAGATCCTGCCGAGACGGCTCTCTACGGAAACGAAGGCCAAAACGGAGTCATTTGTATTTACCTCAAACGCGGAGGCCGTAACGCCCCCAGAGAACTGGGCAGCCATCAAAAACTTATCACTTTTATGGGCTATACGCCGCCTGTTGAGTATTACCAGCCCAAGTATTTTGTTTCTTCTGTAAAAGAAAGTACCAAACCCGACCTTAGAAGCACTATTTATTGGAAACCTAACCTGATAACCGACGAAAACGGGCAAGCTGAGATCCGCTTCTACACGGCAGATTTAGCCGGGACTTATACCCTGATTCTGGAAGGTATCAGTCCCGAAGGAGAAATACTGCGACATGTTCAAAAAATTGAGCTTCGCTAAAAGGAATTTTTGTTAAATTCAGTTCGTTCTAAGATCCCTACCCCACATCATTTTAGCTCTGAGTGTCTGCACAAAGCTCTGACTTTTCCTGCGCACAATTCGTATAGGAAAATCAGCCCTGACTATACGCAAGTGCACATCGCCGGGTAAGGGAAAAGAACGACCGTCCAAAGCCACCAAAAAATGCTGGCTGCGGCTTTCTACCCTGAGATCTATTACAGAACTATCGCTCAGCACGATAGGACGAACCGTCAGGCTGTGGGGAGCAACAGGAGCCAGAATGATGCTGGGATTTTCCGGGAACATAATAGGGCCGCCCACACTCAGGGCATAGGCTGTGGAGCCGGTAGAAGTAGCAAGAATTAAGCCGTCTGCCTGATAATCGTTCAGGTATTCCCCATTCAATGAGGCATGAATATGCAACATGGCCGAAATATCTCTTTTGAGTACGGCAATTTCGTTCAGAGCGTAAGGATAATCGGGCAACTTGCAGTCGGGACTTTGCAGACAGAGCTGGTTGTGGTTTTCAAGGACGATATCACCTGCCAGCAATTCAGACATCATAGCCCTTGTTTCCTTGTAATCGGTGGCAGACAAGAAGCCCAGGCGTCCGGTATTAATACCTAGTATAGGAATGCCTTTGCTGCCCACCCTGCGGGCCACGTTGAGCAGAGTGCCGTCTCCCCCAATACTCAGGGCAAAATCGGCGTTGAAGTCATTTTCCTCTGTAAGGCTGAATTTTGAGAGAATAGTTTGCAAACCCTGTTGCTCCAGGCAGACATAGTATTGACTGCATAGCAACACTTCCACATTAGCCCGGGCAATCTCCTCCAAAATAGATTTGATCTGATCTTGTTTTTCTGCCTGAAAAGGTTTTCCAAAAAGGGCAATTCTCATAGGTTTGGGGCTTAAATATCTTAATTATTTGTAATAATAATATTCTTTTTAAAAACTCAACCGTTCATCGGATTATTCCATTATTTTTGTACTTTTAATTTACTTGCATTATGTTTGATGCCGCAGCAGTTTAGCCGGCACAAAAGTGGGGAAAAATATTTATATGACAAAGTTAAGTGTAAACATCAATAAAATCGCTTTGTTGCGCAATGCCAGGGGAGCCAATTACCCCAATGTCTGCGAGATGGCTCTGCTCTGCGAAAAATACGGCGCCGAAGGTATAACGGTACATCCCCGGCCCGATGAGAGGCATATTCGCTATAAAGACGTGATGGATCTCAAACCTCTATTAAGTACCGAATTCAACATCGAAGGCTATCCTTCTCCCACTTTTATTGATCTCGTGCTCAAAGTCAAACCACATCAGGTTACCCTGGTGCCGGATGCTCCGGATGCCCTGACTTCCAGCGCCGGCTGGGATTGCCTGAAACACGCCACATTTCTGTTAGAAGTGCTGGATGCCTTTTGCTCCAAAGGGATACGCACATCCCTTTTTATCGATACTGACAACAAACAAATAGAGCAGGCCGCCAAACTGGGCGCCGACCGCATAGAACTTTATACCGGTCCCTATGCCGAACGCTTCGCTAAGAATCCGGAATCCGCCATAAAGCCCTATGTACAGGCCGCACAAACAGCCAGAAAAAACGGCTTGAGCATCAATGCCGGCCACGACCTGAATTTGCAAAATTTGCCCTACTTCAAACTAAGTATTCCATATGTGGAAGAGGTTTCCATTGGGCATGCCCTAATTGTAGATGCTCTGCACAGAGGCCTTGAAAACAGTATTCAATCTTATAAAAATTGTCTTAAATAATAAGCTCTATGAATTTCTTACTTTTACTTCAGTCTATCCCGGCTGATACCTTGCCCGATTTATCTGCTTTAGCAGAAGGCGTTGAAAGCAGTCAACGTATGAATTTCTTTGATATGGCTCTCAAGGGCGGCTGGGTTATGATTCCCCTGCTTCTGCTTTCACTGGTAGCGGTATACATCTTTATAGAACGCAGTATTGCCCTGAATAAAGCTTCCAAAGAAAACCCCAATTTTATGGAACGCATCAAGGATTACATTTACGACGGCAACATCGATTCCGCTATCAAACTGTGCAAACAGGCCGATAATCCTGCTTCCAGAATGATAGAGAAAGGTATCTCACGCATAGGACGTCCCATGCACGACGTGCAGGTGGCTATCGAAAACCTGGGCAACCTGGAAGTGGCCAATCTGGAAAAAGGGCTTTCACTGCTGGCTGCTGTATCGGGCGGAGCTCCTATGATTGGTTTCCTGGGTACGGTGCTGGGTATGGTCAAAGCCTTTTACGATATGGCTTCTGCAGGCAGCAATGTGGATATCACGCTGCTTTCGTCCGGTATTTACACAGCTATGGTAACCACTGTTGCCGGTCTGATCATTGGTATTTGTGCTTATTTTGCCTATAACTACCTGGTATCGCAAGTAAGCAAAATAGTCAATAAGATGGAGGCCAAAACTATGGAATTCATGGACTTATTGAATGAACCCGCAAAATAAAATCCGGCCATGGCCCTAAAAAGACAAAATACGATCAATTCGAGCTTCAGTATGTCGTCTATGACCGACATCATTTTTTTGTTGCTCATATTTTTCATGATTACTTCGACGGTGGTCCACCCCAACGCCATCAAAGTATTGTTGCCACAAAGCAAACAACAAACCTCGGCCAAACCCCTGACCCGGATCACTCTGGACCGGGACTTGAATTATTACGTGGCCTTCGGCAACGAAAAAGAACAAGCCATCGCCTTCGAAGATATTGAGCGTTTTTTGCTCGAAACCATCGAAAAAGAACCCGAGATGTATGTTGCCCTGTATGCCGACGAAAGCATTCCCTACAGAGAACTCATCAAGGTTCTGAATATATGCAACGAAAATCATTTTAAATTGGTATTGGCCACCAGGCCTGCAAAAAAATGACAGCCAAAAAAAATGACATAATAGCTATTGCCGGCACTATCCTGGTTCATATCCTGTTGATCGTGTTCCTGATCTTTTTTGGTTATACGGCACATATCCCTGACAGCGAAGAAGGCGTGACGGTAAATTTCGGAAACATCGATCTGGCGGCCGGCACTTTCGAACCCCGGGGTGAAAGCCTGAGCAATCAACAAACTCAGCCACAATCACCGGCTGAACGTAATCCGACTCAATCGAATCAAGAAGAATTAATCAGCCAGGAAGACGAATCCATAGCCCTGGAAGCAGCCCGCAAACGTCAGGAAGAAGAGGCCGCCCGTAAACTCGAAGAAGAACGTATACGTCAGGAACAGGAACGTAAGGCCGCCGAAATCAGGGAACAAGCTGCCCAGGCCTTCGGTTCAAAACAAGGACAACAAAACGAAAGCCAGGGTAATGAAGAAGAAGAAGAAATTGGAAACCAGGGCGATATACAAGGCAGCACTGAATCAGCCAATATTATCGGGAGTGGTTCGGGCTATGGCAACTTTTCGCTGGATGGCCGCTCTATTAATGGCAGCTTACCCCGTCCCAGCTATTCCATTGAAGCCGAAGGAGTGGTGGTGGTACGCATTACGGTGAACAACGCCGGAACTGTTATTTCAGCCAGCATAGACCTCCAGGGCACCGACACCGACAACGCTGAATTGCGCAACGCTGCCTTAAATGCAGCAAAAAAGGCAAAATTTAATGCCATCGAAGGTACCCGCAACCAAACGGGTACCATCACCTATCGTTTCCAGTTAAGATAAGTTTGAACTGAAATAGCGATTTCAGTGCATTTTTTTACCTACCTAAATTGAACCAATATGAAACTTTTATTGTTCTTAGCCCCTGGCTTCGAAGAAATAGAAGCCATTACTGTTTTGGATATTGTCCGAAGAGCAGGACTATCCATTCATTCTGTTTCCATAAGCAACGAAAAAACAGTAAGCGGAGCTCATCAAATCAGCCTTAATGCCGATTTGACCTTTGACGAAGTAAACTTTGATGAAGCCGAAGCCCTTATTCTGCCCGGAGGAATGCCCGGGACCAACAACCTCGGCGCCCACGCCGGACTAAAGAAGCAATTGGTCAACTTTGCCAGAAATCCGGACAAAACGATTGCGGCCATTTGTGCAGCTCCTTTAATTCTGGGAGATCTGGGCCTGCTGGACGGTAAGAAAGCCACCTGCTACCCCGGTTTTGAGAGCCATCTGAGCAGGGCAAAATTGTCCAGAAAACCTGTAGTCAGGGACGGCAACATAATCACTGCCGACGGACCGGCTCACGCCATGCTGTTTGCCATCAAACTTGTTGATTATTTAGGAAACACTTTTTTGGCAGACGATGTTACCAAGGGCTTAAATTTCTAATCAAAGCCAACGCTTCTTCTTGAAATACAGCAAGATAGCTCCAGAGAACAGAACCATCATGCCCATGGAAATCCAGAAGCCTGCTGTACTGTTCAGGAATGGCATTTTTACGAAGTTCTGGCCATAAATACTAGCCACCAGCGTGGGCGGCATAAAAATCACTGAGACGATGGTGAAGATCTTGATGATCTTGTTCTGATCTATGTTTACCAAACCCAGAAAAGTATCCTGCAAATAATCCAGACGCTCAAAACTAAACTTAGTGTGGTCAATCAGAGAATTGATGTCTTTGACTATAATCGTCAGTTTGGCAGACAATTCCTGGGGCATGAGCTCACTTTTGAGCAGATTGGAAATAGATCTTTGTTTCTCGATGATGTTCTGACGAACGGCCAGAATTTGCTCCTGTAATTGGGTAATATCCATCAGCACATCTTCGTCGGCATCTCTGACAGTATCGCTCAAAACAGCAATCTTATCAATAATATCCTCTATAAGGTCGGCATCTCTTTCCACCCGGGTTTCGAGTAAGGCAACCATGACGTGGTAACCACTGGGGTAGTTGCGCGGGCTGGTAGTTATTTTTTTTGCAGCTTCCTGCAACGAAGGCAATTCCTCGTCGTGTACCGTAACCAAAATATTATCCTTCATAATGAATGAAACCGTATCGGTTTCGTAATCACTCAACAGGAAGTTTGAGTTTACAACCAGTGTGTCGGAAGTTTCTATGTAACGGGAGCTCATTTCGATCTCTTCCATTTCTTCCTCTTCCTGGATGTAGATTTTCAGGAAACTTTCCAATTGACTTTCGACTTCTTCGTCCACATTGTTCAAATCTATCCAGAGGAACTTTTCCAAGGGTGTCTGCTTCAGAAAATCGAAGCTGCGGCTTACTTTGATTCTTCCGTTTTCGTGGTAAAAAAGTTTTATTTCGGCCATATCTCTTAGTTTTATCCGATGCCTGCACCGGAAGGTGAATTACTGTAATAAAAATCGCTCACTAAGTTTGTCAAATACTCAAATTGTACGACACTGAGCTGTTCGGGCCGCTTGTCGAAAATGGCTTCTGTATAAAAAGGGGCGACTTTGCCCAGCAAGGGCTTCAACGAATTACGCAAGGTTTTTCTGCGCTGATTGAAAGCCGTTTTGACCACCCTTCTAAATAGGTTCTCATCACAAGCCAGCCTGCTTTTGTTGTTACGACTCATGCGAATAACAGCAGATTTCACCTTTGGAGGAGGTTCAAACACTTTTTCGCTTACAGTAAATAAATAATCAATATCGTAATAGGCCTGAAGAAAAACACTCAGGATGCCGTAGCTTTTCTTGCCGGCCGGTGAACAAATGCGCTCGGCCACTTCTTTTTGAAGCATACCCACGCAATACTTTACCTGATCTTTGTTTTCGAGGACCTTGAAAAAAATCTGCGAAGAGATGTTGTATGGATAATTACCTATCAGACAAAAGGCTTTACCCTGGTACAGTCCTTTTACATCTGTTTTAAGGAAATCTTCGGCCAAAATGCGGCCATCAGCCAATTCGGGGAAATGCTCATAGAGATAGGCAATCGAATCTCTGTCGATTTCCACAACCTTGAGGTCGTGGCCTTTGTCCAGTAAAAAACGCGTTAATACACCTGTACCCGGACCTACTTCGAGTACAGGCATGCCCTTGCATTCATCCAGCGTAGCTGCGATACGAAGGGCAACAGACAGATCCTTGAGGAAGTGCTGTCCCAGTGCTTTCTTTGGTCTTACAATCGTCATCCACAGCTTTAGGGAAAAAATTAGACATAAACCGGAGCAAAGACAACCGGTCTTTTTATTTCGCAGGCTATGTATTTTTGTCGCTGCAGAATGAAATCAGACAACAAAATATACGTACTTTTGCCGTGGTCACAAAAATAAGCATATTTATTGAATTGTAGCACGATGGAAAGAATAAAAAAACTCTTGAAATGGATAGTACCTTTAATACTGGGAGTTTTGCTATTTGCATGGATTTACAGACGTATGGACTGGATCTCCATCAAAGAGATTTTTCAACTGGGGCTGCGCTACGAATGGATGCTGGCCTTTATGCTCATTTTTATCGGCGGCATGGTGGCAAGGGGTTTGCGCTGGCAACAACTACTGGAGCCGGTTTGCCCTGAGACAGAGACCAAAACCACTACTCTGGCTGTATTTGTAGCCTATGCCGCCAATCTGATTTTTCCAAGAATTGGCGAAGTAGCCCGCTGCGGCCTTTTGAAACAATATAAACAGGTTTCTTTCACCAAAGCCCTGGGTACAGTCCTGGCCGAACGAATCATTGATTTGATCTGCCTGCTGATTATGGTCATAGTGATAGTTGTATTTCAGCTTGACGTATTCAGGCAATTTTTTACCGAATATCCCGACAAAGCCAATAGCTTGATGAAAATCCTGTTTTCCTGGCAGCTCTGGGCTGTGCTGTTTGCCCTGGTGCTGGTTATAATCCTGTTATGGAGACGTTTACGCAAATTGCCTTTATTCGATAAATTCAACAAGGGACTTGAAAAACTCTGGCTGGGCATGAAAAGCATTAAAACTCTCAAACGTCCCTGGTTGTTTATTTTTTGGAGTATTTTTATTTGGCTCTCGTATTTTGCTACTTTCTATATAGGACAGTATTTTTTTAACATTCCCTTTGGCCTGGGTATTATTGCCATGTTTACAGCCCATATTATGGGCAGCCTCGGCATGGTGGCCCCCGTGCAGGGAGGTTTGGGAGCCTGGCATTTTATGGTGATTTACACCATGGTATTGTACGGAATCAGCGAGACGGCTGCCGGGGCCTTTGCCTTAACCGTGCACGGCTTCAACACAATTCTCACCTTGTTTTTCGGCTTAATAGCTTATCTCTGGCTTTTGCTGGAAAACAAAAAGAGCAGGGCTAAAAAATCAGAAGAGGCTGTAAAATCAAATTGAAAAGTTTGTTTTTGAACATCAGCAATCCTTTAAACTTGCCAAAAAGCTCGGTTTTACTTTAAAACAGAGCAACTACAAACTGATATATCAAATAAAAAGAAACTACCAGCTTAGATACAGTTCCCAACAAAAAACCAAAGAAGGAACCCAGGCCGGCTCTCAGAGCAGCTCCCGATTGTTTGCCGGCAATCATCTCCCCAACAATGGCTCCAACAATGGGGCCTACTATCAGACCCAGGGGCGGAAAGAAAAACATACCGACCACTACGCCGATACTACAACCCCAGATTCCCTGTTTACTGCCTCCAAAACGTTTGGCTCCCAGTATTGGAGTTAAATAATCGAATACTTGTACCAAGACCACCAATGCGGCCCAAAAAAAGAGTTGCTTTCCACTGAATTGTACCCTGGTAGTAAGGTGTAACAATATAATTCCCAAATAATTCAGGGGTGAGGCCGGTAGTACCGGCAAAACGGCACCGGCCAGGCCGGCCAGCATACAGATACTTCCCAGTACAATGAGCAATATATCCATTCTTTTAGTCTGAAGGGGTTTAAAGGAGCTCAAAAATAAAACACTTAATTTGATATTCCCAAAAAATTTACGTTTATTTGCGACTGCTTTCAATGAGTCCTTTGAAAACATAACATTTACTACTATGGACATATCCGACACCGACAAGCTGCAGGGAAACGCAGGCTTGGAACAAACACCAGAAGAAGTTGACAAGAGTAAACAAGCAACTACAAACGAAACACAAGACCTGCCCGCAGAACAAAAACTAAGCTCAGAAGAAGCTGCCACGGCCAACCCGGAGGAAGCTGCCACGGCCAACCCGGAAGAAGCTGCCACGGCCAACCCGGAAGAAGCTGTCACTACTGTTCAGGAGATTAAGGCACCTAAGGCTAAAACACCTAAAGCCAAAGCTAAGGTTAAGATAGAGACTGAAGCTGAAGCTGAAACTGAAGACGAAGCTCAAGCTGAAGCCGAAACAGAAGCTGAAACAGAAGCCGAAGCCGAAGCTGAAAACAAAGCTGAACTTGCTTCCCATATTGACTATTCTGTAATCAAGAATCTGATAGACCAGCTTCGTGAACTCATTCAAACAGAAAGCATTGATATCAAGAGCAAGGTGGAAAACATCAAGCAATCCTTTTACAAACAACACAAACTTGATATAGAAGCTTCCAGAAAAGCCTTTATCAAAGCAGGTGGCGATCCCGCCGATTTCGATTTAAGCGAAGCCAATGCTATTGAAACCGAATTCAAAGACCTGATGAATCAGTGGCGCGAAAAACGCCTGCAATGGACAGCCGATTTTGAAAAACAAAAGAAGGAGAATCTGATAAAAAAGACTCAGCTCATCGAAGTTATCAAAGCCCTGACCGACAGCACAGAAGACATTCGGAGAAAAATCCCTGAGTTTCGCAAACTTCAGCAGGAATGGAAAAATATCGGGCAAGTCCCCTCGGAAGAGGTAAACGAACTTTGGAAAAATTATCAATTCGAAGTTGAACGTTTTTACGACCAAATCAAGATTAACAACGAATTCCGCGATTACGATTTCAAAAAGAACCTCGAAATAAAAACCGATCTTTGCCAGACAGCCGAACAACTCAAAGAAGACAGCGACGTTGTCAAAGCTTTCAAACGCCTGCAGAAACTGCACGAAGAATGGCGCGAAACCGGCCCTGTAGCACAGGATCTGCGCGAAGAAATCTGGCTGCGTTTCAAGGACGCCTCTACCGAAATCAACAAAAAATACCAGGCCTTTTTTGAAAGGCTCAAAGAAATAGAAAACGAGAATCTGGCCCAGAAAACAGCTATTTGCGAAAACCTGGAAGCCATAGATTTCAGCAAATTAAAAAGCTTCCGCGACTGGGACCGAAAAACCACCGAAGTCATTGAATTGCAGGAACGCTGGAAAACCATAGGTTTTGCCCCCAAAAAGGCTAACGCCAAAGTGTTTGAACGTTTTCGCTCAGCCTGCGATCAGTTTTTCCAAACCAAAAGCAGTTTTTACAAAACCGCAAAAGAGGGGCTCAACCAAAATCTGGAAAAAAAGAGAGAACTCTGTGACAAAGCCGAAAGTCTCAAAGACAGCACCGACTGGAATGCCACTTCGGACCAACTGATACAGATTCAGAAAGAATGGAAAACCATAGGCCCGGTACCCAGAAAATATTCAGACATCTTATGGAAACGCTTCATCTCGGCCTGCGATTTTTTCTTTGAACAAAAAGAAAAAAACACTTCCAGCCAACGCAGCGTGGAATACCAAAACCTGGTCGCCAAAAAGGAACTGATTGCCCAGGTTAAGGCTCTATCCGAATCGGAAGAAAACATCGACAAAGAAAACGAAGAGACCTTGCGCCTGATCAGAGAATTAAACGCCAAATGGAATGCCATAGGTTTTGTGCCTTTCAAGGAAAAAGACAGAATCTACAAACAATGGCACAACGCTATGGATAGTCTGATGAGCCATTTCAATATAGATAAAGCCAGCCGGCGCCTGAGCAGTTTCCAAAGCAACCTGGAAGATATCAAAGGCAAAGGGCAATCCAAGGTGCTGCACGAACGTGAACGCCTGATGCGTCAGTTCGACTCCATCACCAACGAAATCAAGACCTGCGAAAACAACATTGGTTTTTTCAACACCGCCAAGGCTTCCTCGGGCTCTGCCCTGCTTAGGGAAATGAACCGTAACATCGAAAAGCTCAAAGAAGAGCGCGACATTATTTACAAAAAGATACAGATTATCGACGGCGAGTTGCAGGCCTGAGCCTTCTTGCCTGGCTTAACATTATTGCCCGATTGCTTCTGTCATCGGGCTAATAATGAAAAACAGAGACGCCGGCAATGGATTTCACACCAGAGACGCTAATGGATTTCAGCACCAGCGGTACCATCAATGGATTTTCAGCACCAGAGGTGCCGGCAGAGCCTGATTATCGGGCAGCCTGATCTCCAGGCCTGCTTTGGTCGACTTGTACGAAACAGTGCCTGCACCGAGCAGCTCAACGGCATCGAAATCACCGTTGAAAAAGGGACTTCCGTCGGCCAGCGACTTTATAATAATGTTCTGCCCTTCAAGAGGTTTCTCCATTATTATAGCATAAAGCAGCTCTCCTTTGTGGGTAAAACGAATGTCTTCCGCTGTGTAAGCTCCGCCCCTGCCCTCGTTGAAACCCTGGGCATTAATGGGATTGGCCTGTTCAGCTTTGGGGCCTTCGCCGTAAATATGCCAGGGACGGGTTTCGTAAATACATTCACTGTTTAGATCCATCCATTCTGTAATGCCTTCAACAATTTTCAAGGCTTTATCGTCGATGGAGCCGTCACCGCGTAGCGGAACACTAAGCAAAAGATTTCCGTTTTTACTCACAATGTCAACCAGGAGCTGCATAACCGTTTTGGCCGATTTGTAGCCGTTTCTGTCGTAAAGGCCCCGGTCGTAATGCCAGCCACCTATGCAGGTACAAGACTGCCAGGCCTGCTCTTGAATAGCATCGGGGGCACCCCTTTCGACATCCCATACCATACAAGCTTTTTGTTCTTCAGTAAGCACTTTGCCAAACAGTACAGCATCCAACTCGCCCTGATGTCGTTTCATATTTGAATTGTAAAAATGAGCAGCCACTTCCAGGCCCACATTACTTACCGGCCACAAAGGCAGACCGGTATCGTCAAAATAGATCAAATCGGGCTTGTAGCGATTGATCATATCCACCGTACGATTGTAGAAATTCAGGCAATATTCCTCCGAAGGCGGTACAGCACCGTTAGCCCAATGCCATTGATTGTGAATGCTGCTAATATTTTCGCTTTCTTTGCTCAGGTCGTGGTTTTGCGCGTACAGTTCCTGAGGATCCAAGCCTTGCCACCATTTTCCCTTGCCGTCTTTTTTGGTTAGTCTGCCATCGTATGGAACACCGGCCAGCGGACCCTCTTTGTCGGCCAGCTGCGCCCCTTCGTACCAGCGCCAGGCATGCGCGGAATGAATGCTCACTCCAAAAGGCAGGCCCTGATTTTCGGCCGCTTTGGCCCAGCCTGCCAGAATGTCTTTTTGAGGTCCGACAGCTACCGAATTCCAGGGCTGGTACTTACTGTTCCACAAATCGAGGTTATCGTGGTGATTGCCCAGGGCAAAAAAGTACCTGGCTCCGGCGCGTTTGTACAAGGCCACCAGTTCCTCCGGATTCCAGTTTTCGGCCTTCCATTCGTTCATGACGTCCTTGAAACCAAATTCAGAAGGATGTCCGTAGTGCTCCAGATGATACCTGTATTGCCAGTGGTCCTGATAATACATGTTCCGGGCATACCAGTCACCGGCTTCGGGCTGGCACTGAGGCCCCCAATGCGCCCAGATGCCGAATTTGGCATCGCGAAACCATTGCGGTACTTCGTATTGGCTCAAAGATTCCCAGCTGGGTTCAAACCTGCCCTTTTCCATTTTTTCTTTGCTTTGCTGTGTGCAGGAAAAGAAGGATAAGAAAAGTATTATCGACAGAATAATTTTAAAGTAGTGTTTCATTTTTATAGTAAGATTTATCAATAATCCGAGTTGGCCAGCTTGTACCGAAGGCCCCTGTCATTCTTTTCCAGCACAAAGACACTAAGTACCTCGCCGTTTTTCAGAGTTATCCTGTCCTGCGCCGCCAGGGTCAAAATACAGGCCACAAACAAAACAAAAGCAATAATTTTTTTCATAAATTAATTATTAAGTCTTATATAATCACCCAATTTTTTATCTGTTTTTGTAGTATGCTCTACAAACCAGTTCATTAGGAAATCCATTAATTCTGAGCGATCAATAAATTCTGATTCAAATACTCCAATTAGTTCGGACAGTCTGCTTAACAAAGCATCGTGTTCTTTTTTATGGTTCTTATACTCTGGGTAATTGTGAAAAATCATATTGTTCTCCTCACTAATAAAATGGAAATCAACGTATTTATATAATTCTTTAATCAACAGACTAATATAATCCTTGTCCTGATCATTGGCATAAGCCGCATTAATCTTTTGAATGATACCAACAAAAAACTGATGCTGAGAGTCTATCTCCGGAATACCAATCTCGTATTCCTTTTTCCAGGATATGAGAAATTCCATACTCTTACTGTTTTAAGATTAAAAAGTTCAAATATAATAATTATTATTGTGCTTTGATTGAGAAGAAAATATTCTGTAAAATGAAAAGCATTTCAAAAATCCTGTTTGCCCTGATGCTGGTTTCGGGCATCTTATTGTTGCTGGATCTGGAAAACCGGGAAAAGGTGCAAAGAGAAGAATTGAGAATCGCTGTTTTCAAAATGATTGCACGCCCCATGCTCGAGGACGCCGAAAGAGGGATAGTAAAAGCTTTGACCGAAAGAGGCTACCTCGATCGTGAAGATTGTACTATCCGGTATTATTGTGCCGACGGCGATATGGCAACGGCCAATGCAATTGCACAAAACATTGTCAGCAGCCGCTTTGATATGGTAATCACCATCAGCACTCCCTCGCTGCAGGTCATGGCCAACGCCAACAAAAAGGGCGAAGTGCTGCACATCTTTTGCACAGTTACCGATCCTTACGGCGCAGGAGTAGGCATCACCGGGCCGGAACCCGGTCAGCATCCCCCACACCTGACAGGCATCGGTACCTTTCAGCCGGTGGAGGAAAGCTTTGAGCTGGCCAAACAAATGAACCCCGATCTGAAAAAAGTGGGCAGCGTATGGTGCACCAGCGAAACTTGTTCGGAGGCTTGTGTACGGCTGGCCCGAAAAAAATGCGCAGAACTGGGCATTGAACTCCTGGAAATGGGAGTTGAGAACACTACGCAAATTCTGGAAGCAGCCATGTCTCTTACCGCCCGGGGCGTAGAGGCCTTGTGGGTGGGAGGCGACAATGTGGTAGAAGCCGCCATAGACCAGATGATCAAAGCCGCCGAAAAAGCCAGTATACCCTTGTTTATCAACAACACCAACAGCGTATACGGCAATACCCTGTTTGGCCTGGGCGCAAAATATACCGAAGTAGGCTACCTTGCCGGAAATATGGCCGCCGATGTACTTGAGGGCAAAGCCTGTTCCGAAATTGGAGTCAGCAATATGGTCCCTTTAAATCTGGTGACCAATCCTGCTGCACTCAACAACCTGAAAGACAAATGGCAGCTCCCCTCGCCCTAAAATTAATTACCTGTTAATCTGGCTCTTTCTTTAACGACAGGAGGCACAAACAAGGCCTGATCCATACAAGCCTTTTCATTCATCACAAAGTCTGTCTCCCGGATGGCTTCTATTTTTTTTGCCGGAGTTCTTCCGCGCAGTAGTTCTACCGCTTTCAGGCCGCTCAGGTACCCCCACTGCCTGTAGTTGACACCCAATCCAATGGCTGCTCCTTTTTCGGCTTGTAGCGGATCGCTTACAAACAATGGTACCTTTGCTTCGCCCGCAACTTTTGACAATGCGTTTAAACCACTGTACACGGTATTGTCTGCAGTCACTATCAAGGCATCAATCTTTTGTGCTACCAGGTTTTGCCCCACCATTACAATGTCGTTTACGCTGGTAAGGGCCGATTTTACCACCTCAATTCCCCTGCTCTCGAATTCTTTGCTAAACTTGTCTGCCGAATACGCAGCATTGGGTTCCGCATTGTTGTAGGGAATACCAATTCGTTTTGCATAAGGCAGGACTTCAAGAAGCATGTCGGCAAATTGCTTGCTGTCGAGCGGATCGTAATAACCATAGAAATTGTCCGGAATCGTTTTGAGTCCCATCTGTTCGGGGCCGAAAGCAACTGTAAATACAACTGGTATGTCGCTTATCAGCTGCGCTGCCGCCATCATGCAAGGAGTACTATTGGTGATGATCAGGTCTACACCCCGCGATTGCAGCGATTGCAAAATAGTGATAATCATTGACAAATCACCCTGGGCGTTGTTGTCGATCAGTTTAATGTTTTCTCCGACCACAAAACCCGAATCGGCCAAGGCCTCAAACACGCCCTCTTTGGCCACATTGAGTACCTCATCTTCATTAATTTGCACATAGCCGACAGTGATTTTTGCAGGGCCTTTGTTACAGGCAGTCACAAAAATCAACAGTATAAGCAAAGCGATAAAATTCTTGATTTTCATAATTTATTTGCTCTTAGAAGCACAACATTTGATGTACTTATAATCTTATTAATTTATTATGGTTCAGAAATAATCGGACGAAGCTCGTCAGCCCATAGTTGATAGCCTTTTTCTGTGGGATGGCAGAAATCAGAAGTCAGGCCGGGAAGAAAGCTGCCGTCAGTATCGAGCATTTTTGATCCGATGTTCACGAAAGTAATTTTCTGTTCCTTGGCAAAAGTTTCAAGTTGTTCGTTGATTTCGTTTATAAATATACGTAGCGGATGATCTTTCTTTTGTTCGCGTGGAAAAACGGCCATCAGGACTATTTTGGCATGGGGCACTTTGGAGCGGACACGTAAACAGATGGCCTGTATGCCTTCGACAATTTCGGAGGCTGTATTTTTTCGCGCATGTTGGCTCTGACCTGTATTGTTGGTGCCAATAAGTATAATAACTGTACGAGGCTGAAGTCCGTCAAGCTCTCCCCGGTCAAGTCTCCAAAGCACATTTTGTGTACGGTCCCAGCCAAAACCAAGATTCAACACCCGGTAATTACGAAATAAGGCATCCCAGGACTCCGGGCCGTTATGTTCACGTAATGTTCCATCGGCCCATCTCATTGGGGGCTCTCCTCCCCATAAATGAGTAATGGAATTGCCAATAAGCACAATCTCAGGATCTATGGAATCCTTTATACAAAGAATCTCTTTGTGGCGTCCCAACCAATCGTAGCTGTTATTTTCGAGATTAGGCCGGGGCACGATGGCTGAATTTTCGGGAATTTCGGTATCGCGCGATTTGTCGCCCATGAGTTCGCTCAGAAGTGGCTCCATAGCCTGTGCCCAGGCTTTGGCCGCCGCAGGGCTGGGATGGAGCCAATCGGGCATTGCTTCACGATTGATTGATCCATCCAAATTAAGAAATACATGGTTCACATCCCAATAAAAAATATGCTTCCCGTCGGCAAGCTTCGACACCCTATCGGAAGCCCTCTCAAGGATTGCCCGGTGCGAGCCTGGATTGGGGCCGCCATAGCAACCCGGAAAACAACGCAGGACAATAATTTTGGTGTCCGGCAACTTTGCGCGCAGCGTTTTAATAATGGCTTCGATGCCTCCTGCAAGTTGACCCGCAGTATGGCGTGTCGGGTAATTTTTTTCATCAACATTATTAGTACCCACTTCCAATACAACTACTTTGGGCGATTGACCATCAAGAATACCGTTCTGTAAATCCCAAAGAATGTTTTCGGTCCGGTAGGCACTTGTACCCAGGTTCAATGCTTTTCGCGGAGCAAAGAACTGTTTCCATATTGCTTGGTATTGCGGTTTTTCAAAATTATGGGTGATAGAATTTCCAATCAGTATCAGCTCGAATTTTTCTTTTGCTACTAAGTCCAGCTTTGCTGCATAACGTTGCTTTGCATATCCCTGAACAGGAATAGCCGCCGGATTGGGAGTGTTTGCCGGCTTGTCGGCTTGTGTGCTAAGATACTCTTTTAAAATGTCGGGCAACTTTGGTTGTTTATCTGCAGGCTTGGCCTCTCCCTGCGCAGTAGAGTTGTCCGGCAATAATTGGAATGTAGCCCGGCCATCGTAGCCCTTCCATGTTTTTGCATATTCTTCGGCGCTGTAAATCCAGTCTTTGTTGTCCTTGGCCGAAAAGGAGACAAATAGCCCTGCTGTTGGCTGAACAGGAGGCCTGACAATGGAAAAGACACTATTTACCGGCGTTTCATTTAAATTAGTCGGACTGATAAGAATCAGATCGTCGGGCTGTTCATTTTTACCGAGTTTTTGCACTAAGCGGGCAGCAAGGTGGCCTCCCGAAGAAATCCCCACAATTACCAAACGCTTGCCTTCCAGGCCAAATTCATTTCCATTTGTTTTGAGAAGTCTGAATGCCCGAAGCGCATCATCCAAAGCCAAATCGGGGTTCTGCACTTTTGAAACACGATATTCAAGTACGACAACATCAAAGCCTTCTGAATTCAGGAAGATAGCCATCTTTTCCCCTTCGTTCTTCATCTTCAGGATTTCATACCCACCTCCAGCAAGAATTAACGCCGTACCTTTAGGAGATTCAATGTCTGAGCGCATCAGGCGCAGTAAGGGAGTATTGATTTCATGCAAATTCCCATCGGCCTCTACCCTGTTTCCTTTCGAAAGCACTTCGGCTCTAAGCGACACAAAAGCAGCTTTGGATAGATTTTGAGCAATACTGGTTGATATGCCTGCACTTGCAAACAACAAAATTAGTGCAATAGACAAAGGGGCAACTATTTTCATATGGTAGAATCTATGATTTTCGGGGGTAAATCTTTACTTATTCTGTCGGCTTGTTGTCATTTATTTTTGATCTTACCTCGCCGGGCCTTGCAGGCCGCTCTGAGTGTTATTTATCAGCAACAGCAAGTTTTTATTTATGAGCCTGCATATACTGGCCAGCAGTCATTACTGGTATTTTTGATTTCCGAAAATCCTTAAGATTCCTGGTAATTATTGCGTCAAGACCATTTTCCAGCGCAGTAAAGTATTGCAGTCCATCCTCAAAGTCATTAAAATCACTATCGTTTAGTGCAAGTTCGACTATCTTATCATCAAGACTTAAGACTTGAACAATCAACTTTAGCCTACGAAGTATTTGTTTAGCTTCGTCAGACTTTTTTGATTGTAATAAGATATAATTTGTAGTGGCTATTGACAACGCCGATACACTTATTTGAATATCTTTCTTGTCAGCCAGGGAGAATATTCTGGCGGCTTCTGAATAAAAGGGTTGTCTTTCAGAAAGCAAGTCGATTATGATGTTTGTATCCAGTAGTAGCTTTTTCATTTGTACTTCCCTGTTAAAAACTTTGCATAATCTTTTTTATAGTCATAATCCGGATTTAGATTAATCACGCCACTTAAGCTCTTAACAAGAGGGGTTATATCAGCTGTTACTGCCGATTTATCTTCTGTAACTGAGTCCAGGTATGATTCGATCATCTTAGATAGACTGACATCATGACGATGTGCGTATTCCTTTGCTCGATCAATCACTCTTTTGTTTAGTCTGAGGGTTAATTTCGTTTCCATATCCGTATATTTACGTGCAAATATAATTATTTTATACGGCAAGTGCAAGCGCGCCTTTTTTCTTCTTGTTGGGGACAGGCATTACCCCAAATGTCAGGAAGCAAAGCAAGCATTATGGATTGACGATCTGCTGTGAAGCACCTTGAGCCAAATTCTCCATTAGATTGATCGCTGAAAAATTGAGAGCTGCCCAATTGGGTATGCTTGTATCCTTAAATGGTTATGTTGCCTACCCACGCAATGCCCGAACGCAAGCAGAAGCGGTATTACAATGGGGATATTTACTGTTTACGCATGGTTCTGCGGAAGGCGATGACGGCCAATGTTGTGGTGACCAGGGCATAGCCTCCCAAAAAGAGCAAGGCGGAGGAGGCGTCACTCAGGCTGCCGCCTTTTAGAACGGCTCTGGCAGCATCGACGGCATGAGCAAAGGGCATGGCGTAACCGACCTTTTCAAAGACGCCGCCCACCATTCGCAGGTCCATCCAGGCACCGCTCAACAGGCTGACAACCGTGATGAGGAGTGAGCCAACGGCCGAGACCTGTCCAACAGTAAACACGGCGCCCAGCAAGACGCCCAGGCTGATGCAGGTGAGTCCCAACAGCAGGAAAATCACCAGGGCGGCTCCGAGGTTGGTAAAGGTGGCGCCCATGAGGATGCCGGTAATAAAGCACACGATAGTTTGGAGCAGTAGCAGCGGAAAAAAAGGCAGTATGTACGAGAGGATGTAATCGGCAGGGCGTAAGGGGGTGGTGTACAGCCTGATCAAAAAAGCGCTTTGTCTGTCTTTGGCCAGTAGCGTGGAGGCAAACATGATGAAAAAACCGTACCCGAAAACAATCACGGCGGGGGTGAGGTTTTGCGGGGAGAATAGTTCCAGGGGCAAGCGTTTGTTGATGCTGGTAAACAGGAACAAAAATACGATGGGCATGAGCAAGCCCAGGATTATCGAGATGGGATCGCGGCTGATTTCCTTCAGGTTGCGGTCGGCTAATCCGAGTAGTTTCATGGCTTGACGGATTTGGAGTGGGAAGAGGGTTCTGGCGTGGATTTCCCGGTCAGGGTCAGGAAGACCTAGTCCAGGGTGGGTTCCTGCAGGTTGATGCCGGTGAGTTCAACGCGGTTGTTTCGGAGCATATCGACCACAGCATAGATATCCATTTGCGCGGCCGAAATCTCCAGGCCGTGGTCAATTTTTTTAACGTGATACCCGGCTTCCGTCAGTTGGCCGATAACGGCTTCTGGGAAGGTATCGGCCGTGACACGCAGGGGGCGGTTCCCGGTAAGTTGCTGCTTCAATTCCCGGGAAGTGCCCGAGGCAATCACCTTGCCGTTGTCCATGATGGCCAGGTGGTCGGACAAGGCATCGGCTTCTTCCAGGTAATGGGTGGTTAAGAGGATGGTCTTCTCGCCCTTGAGTCGCTCGATGTAGTTCCACACGGACTTTCTGGCGTGGGGGTCGAGCCCGAGGGTGGGTTCGTCGAGGAAGACGATTTTGGGGTCGGAGACCAGGGCCATGGCGATGCTGAGGCGCCGTTGTTGACCGCCCGACAGCCGCATGGTCCACTCCCTTCTGTCTTCCAGTTCCATCAGGTCCATGAGCTGTTTCGCCCGGACATGAGCCGCTTGCTTGTCCAGGCCGTGAACTCTCCCCATCAGGATGAGGTTTTCCTTGGTGGTCAGGTGACCGGCGATGGCTGTTTCCTGGGGGGATACGCCAATGACGTTTTTGATGAGGGCGTTGTCGCCGTAGACCAGATCGTGGCCCAACACCGTGGCTTCTCCGGCTGTGGGTTGCAGCAGGCAGCACAACATACGGATGATGGTGGTTTTCCCGGCGCCATTGGTCCCCAGCAACGAAAAGAGTTCGCCTTGTTGGATGTCAATGTTGAGGTCGTCGACAGCCATACGCTGACCGAACGAACGCGACAAATGACGGGTGGAAATGGCTGATGGCATGGTGTTTAATGGTTTGAATCGTATCTATTGTAAACAGGAACCAGAAGTGCAGTGATTTCGGGAAGATGAGTTACAGTAAATTTGGGAACAAGAGTTACAGTATGTTCGGGAACAATACTGCAGTAATTTTTGTTCAAAAATAGCCACTTTTTTTCTTTTTTCGGTCATTATTAAAAAAATGACGGTTTTATGTTTGCTTATTACAACAAATGTTGATGCGAGAACCGATGTTCGAATAACCACTTTGCCCCAAATGTTTTATGACCGCGTGTTTGGCCAGTAATTTATTCTTTTTTATTTATCTATCCATTTTTTAAATTCGCTTACTTTGTCTTTACTCACAATTAAATCAAAAATGGCTTTGTCACTATTCAATTTTATTCTTAATCTGCTTGAAGAATAACTCAGTATTTCATTAATCTCATTAATATTTATGATACTATTTCTATTGATTCTAAAAAATCTATCAGGATTAATTATTTTCTCCAATTTATCAAGTGAATAGTCAATCGCATAATCCTTATCTGCCAATGTTCTTAAAAATGTAGCTCTTTCCAAAATGTAAAAACAAGCAATCTCATTGTCGGGTATTGATTTAAAATGTTCTCCTACTTTAATCAAAAAACGGTTTTTATACCCTTTGTTCAATTCAGTCAATAATTGCTTAACCACATCACTTTTTACAGAAGCCTTATAATGAATTGACTCAAACTTTTCGATTGCTCTGCGCAAAGCATTTTCTTCAATGGGTTTTAAAAGGTAATCTACACTGTTAACCTTAAAAGCAGAGAGCATATACTCATCATAAGCAGTAGTGAAAATAACGGGTATTTCAATTTTCATCGTTTCAAACAGCTCAAAGCAAAGACCATCGTCAAGCTGAATGTCCATAAATATTAAATCAGGATTGGGGTTACTTTGAAACCAGTTTATTGTTGATTCCACAGATTCGGTAACCCCAATCACATTTATGCCAGTATCAATTTTTTTTAAAAGCCTTACCAGGCCGTCAACGGCAGGCTTCTCGTTTTCTGTTATTAAAACATTCATACTATCAAAGGTACTTTAACCAAAAAATTGCCTTCAGATTCTGTTACAATAATTTCTTTACCTGTAATCAACCTCAGCCTTTCGTTAAGATTTTTAAGCCCGATTTTTGTAGAAACAACTTGTGTTGCCATTTTTTGGATATTATTTTTTACCACAACATTTTGCCCTTCAAGATAAACATTTATTATCAAAGGTTTATCTTGTGTTGCCATATTGTGCTTAATGGCATTTTCAATCAATAGTTGTAAAGATATAGGTATGATTTCATAAGAATAGCCATCATTGATATCAATTTCAAGTTTTATTTTACCCTCGTTCCTGATTTGATGTAAATAATAATAATCCCTGATAAATTCAATTTCCTCATTAAGCGGTACATTTAATTTTGAGCTGTTGTCCAGAATATACCTGTAAATCACTGATAACCTGGCAATAAATTGTCCGGCCACGTCAACTTCGGAATTTACAATTGACGAGAGGGTATTCAGGCTGTTAAAAAGAAAATGTGGATTCACCTGATTTTTAAGTGTTTCATTCTGAAATATCAGATTTTGTTCTCTTAGTTTGTATTCTTTTTGCATGGCTTCCACCCATTTCTGAAATAGAAAAAATGGAAGGCTGCATAATATTCCTATGGCAGATACTTGAATTAAACGGCTTTCGCTTATTATTTGGATCAAGTCAGGGAAGCCATATCCGTTTATCAAATGGGAAATTGTTATAAATAAACATACTGTAAGGATATTCAGGACTATGAAAAGGATGAACAAAAGAAATAATACTAAAAAGTTTATCCAAACAATTTTTCTAACAGAACCTTTTTCCATGAACTTTTGGGTAAACCTTATGTTAAGCTTTTTAGCCCATGCAATTAGTAAATAAGCAATTTCGAGATCAACAATCAATATCGAGAACATGAGAATTAAGAACCCGATGGTAATTTCAGCTTTTATAATAAATCCCCACAGAACTGACGATACAAGACTAATAATAATGAGCTTAACATGAAAAGCTACTTTTTGTGGAAGATACAAATCTTTTATTCCTCTGGTTTTCATAACTTCAAATTAAGCGATAATCTATTTAATTCTTTCAAGTTTAAGTATCCGCATGGTACTGGCCAGCATTTTATCAGGTAATCCCTCAATCTCTATTTCCTGAACCGTATTACTATATACCTCGGCATACTCAATTTGTTTATTCTCCAGAGAGAGCCAGGTTTTCCCCCAATAAAATTCGCTTCCTTTTGCCTTCATTTTCTCTGTATGGAGATCAAATTTATTCTCCATGGCACGAAATTCAATTATCGCACATAACTTGTTATTTTTCATGGAAATACCCAACCAATTCAGTTCAATGTTCATTTGATTATAGCTTCCAAGCTCAGCAATATTAAATGAACCCTGAATATCCTGTAAAATATAAGTTTCATGTAGTTGCAGTGAATCAAAATAATTCCATGAATACATTTCAATAGCAAACATATCCCAGATTAAATTTCGGGCAAAAACATTGTCCTTATGTTTTTTAAATTGTTGGAAGAAAGATTCTCCCAACAAGTCTGGTGAAGGGATGTAAGTAATATTTTCCATGTAATCCTGTCTCACCCTCTCCTGATATGATTCAGATGGACTGTTTACATGGGCAATAAAAGCATTGTTCCAACATACATATCCACTATCCAACCCCCTGGTATATTCACCTGTTACTTTAAACTTACTACTCGGATTTCCATAAATATCCTTATTGAAGTATTCAGCTGTCATTAAGTACTTTTGAGGTGTTTTTTCATCAAGTTCAATTTTCGGAAGACTTTCAGGAAAATTTTTAACCTTAATGGATTTCTGACTAAATAACGCACTGGGATTAACGATTAGAATTGTCGTTAAGAAGAGACCTGCTAATAAATTTGTTTTCATGTTTTTTTATTTTAGTTATACATTTAATGGACCAAAGTAAATTCAATGAATAACCAAACGAAAAAAAGAATTGCGGAATCGCCTAATCATTATGCAGAATAGGAAAATATACTGCCACAGTGCTTTGTCAAGATACGGCGCTTCAGTATTTACAACCACACGCTCAAGTGCAACCTGGAGTTGCAGTTTGTGCCCCAAACTAAGCCCGACATCGACTCCCAGGAAAAACAAGCATCAAAACAGCTCGTTTTTAGCTCGTCAACAACAAACAATCGCCAGGAATAAACACTAAACCTGCATTACGTCAAAGATCACTTTTAATTCCTATCGTCAGGAAAAACAACAAAACCTTCCTTAAGTACATAGCTCACAAACGGCGGGTGTAGTCCGACACCGACTCCTCGCCGGGCCTTGCAGGCCGCTCAGAGTGCAATTTATTAGCAAAAGTTGTTATTTCATTTTTTAATCAATTCTTTTATAGTATTCATTACTGGGTCTTTGTATGAAATGTAATCATTAATCGAAATTTCCTTTGGAATGTCAACATTCAATCCATTTGACTCAAAATTACAGAATAGATTACCCCAATTTGTTATAAAAGGCTTGAATTTTCCATTTCTTAAATCATGATGGTACGTTGACGCCGAGATTTCTAATGCTGAATTAGGTAATTTAAATATCTTTGGTTCAGCCCAGAATAACAAATCGTCTCCTATCGGTTCTCCAACAATAGTAATACGGTTCTCAAGATGAGATTTTAAAGACGCTGCCAAATTTATTGCCGCTGAAGCTGTCTGATTTCCTGTTATAAGAAATAATTGTCCATTGCTTTCTGACAACTCCTGTATTATTCCTTTCTCTATGTTTTTAGTCAGATTATAGTTTCCTCCATTATTTAGTCTTATATCAAGTATGATATTTACAAAACTGTTTGAATCAAAATAGTTCTGCAAATCAACTGAAAAGTCACAGAGTGAAATTCCTCTATTTGTTGATGAATTCAACTGAATATAAATCAACTCATCGTTTAGTTTTTTGTATATCGCTGATTTATTTGGCGAAGATAAATACAATGGTAGACTATTAAAGGTCTTTTCGTATTTGATAAAGATAGAATCCGGCTTATCAACCCAATATAAATTTATTAATGTTGAGTTTATAGGTTCAATACAAAATATATCAGTTTCTAGTTGTCCTAAAGAATCAATCATTTCAATAATCAATTCATTAGAACTATACTGGTTATTAATTCCATTCCAAAAATCAGGTCGGATTATTAAATTGGGTAGGGTATTTCGTTTGTTATGAATATTCCCTGGAATGTAATCGCTGAATTTAGTTATAATTTGGTCAATCGGTAAATTATTTACTTTTGAAATTCTTTTCCCTAAATGATGTCTTTTAGGATATGAAGTTTTTGTAATGAATAATCCTTCTTTAAACCATGATACTCTTATCCCTGCTTTTGGTAAAAATTTATAATTTACTTGTGAATGGGCATTGTTTGCTAAAGCAACCGCATGAATTATTCTAACAAGTATCTGATTATCTGTTAATGAGTCTATGTTATTGATGAGGCTATCAATCTCAGATGTGAACTTT
>JAQUTN010000112.1 GCA_028694375.1 Bacteroidales bacterium | reverse complement strand
TTAGCTATATGTGTTACTTTCGCTCTTTGAACTTGTGGTCTTTCTTTATTTGGTCACAAGCCCTTCAGCTCTTGAAGAATACAAATTTTTCAACAGTACTCAATTCTCCGGCTCTTAGCCTGACTTGATAAATACCTTGTTGCAGCCCCGGTTTATTTAAAACAATTACTTCGGTGCATAAGCCTGGTTTATCCACTTTTTTTTCTGTGGAAAAAACCAGCATTCCGGCCATATCAAAAAGCTGAATTTGAACCTGGGCAGCTTGCTTCAAATTGAATCTGAGCGACAATTCTTCCCCGAAAGCGTTATAGCTTAACAGCAAAGAAAGCTGCTTGCTTTCGACCGACAAAAGCCTGTTTTGTGTGGTATCTTCCACCAGGGAAGGGGGAGCTAAATATTGATCAAAGAAATCGTAAAGCTTACTGAGCGAAGCGGAATCTTTGGGTACGGAATGGCCGTTGTCGTAATCGACCAGGCTAACGGGCGGTATAGCCCATTCTTCGAGTTTTTCTTTGAATTTTTGAATTTGATCCAGGTAATAATGACTGTCGGTGGTGTTGTAAAAAAACAACACCGGAGCCGATTGTCCCGATTGCACCAGATAAGAGGCGCCCATCGTTTCCCAGAGATCGTAGTTGTCTTTCAAAGCTCCCCAGGCCCAGGGGCAGCGCGTTTCCAAATTACCGTCTCCATCGTCTGTTGTATTGTAAATCTGAGTGAAATCAAAAACTCCCGGGCCCAGAGCAGCTGCCTGTACATCATCTGAAATACCTTTATGTAATCCCGCATTCTCGAATTCAGACACAGAGCGATCGCCCACAGCCATGGCTCCCGCATCGGAGCCACGCGAGAATCCGTAAATACCTATTTTACCCGACAATCCGAGCTCCCAGCTTTTGGCCCTGAGCGTACGAACGGCTGATTTAACTTTTTGAGCCGCATCCGGATTGGTCTGATAGGATTTGTAGGTATCGTTGGCTCCGCCGGTGGGCTTTCCGTTACCCCAGTTGCAGTATTTGGGATGATCGGCAATGGCCCAGGCTATTCCCCGGGCGGGTGCTCCTTCCAGAAAGGAATCATCGAAACCTCCCAATGTATAGGGCAAAAACAAGCGTAAATGTTTGTGGGCGTCTGTCGTGGTGCCTTTGTTACTATCGTAGGTGGCGTAGCTGTTGCTGTAAGAAAAAGACAAAACCACCGGTACAGGCTCCCGTGGATTGGCCGGATAAATGATATCCATATACATGGAATCGCCCTGGGTATATCCGGAGGGCCAGTTATAAACGCCGGGATCGTCTTTGAAATAGGCTACATCACGAGCTATGCGATAGCCCTCGAACAACACATAGCTTCTGTAGTTCGAGCAGTTCGTTAGTCCACAAAAAGAGCCAACTTCCAGCGCATCGTTAATGGCAATAATATCTTTGTTAATTGCAGGAGAAACGGCTTTACCCAGATTGGCATAGTCCAGCTCAATGACACGGTAACCCTGTGCCAGCAGCCAGGAGACGTTATCGGCATTGCTGTCTTGGCCTATTTTACCAAATCCGAGATTCTCGAGATACACTACTGTAATATACTTGCCGTTGTAATCCTTTTGGGGTGACTCGGCTTCAGTTACAGTATAAGCAAGCGGAGCTCCCGCAAGCGGACTGTTCCACATACCCGAAGCGGCATTCAACACTATAGGCAGCATAAACAAAAAGAGCGAAAAAACGATTTTTCCGTTCATCAACAGAGTACAAGACTTAAAAAAGGCTTTCATCACTAAGGGTTAATACAAAAAAACTTAAGTGCCAAACAGCACAGTAGGACAAAACGAGTGTAAATATGGCACAAAAATTTAATAAAACCGATGTCCGGAGCTGTTTCTTGCATAAAAAAGCCTCCAGGTTCTCCAGCCCGTGTAAAATCGGAACTTCGATGCTTGTGCAGGACTTAAGAGAAATCGCTATATTTGTCGCATTCATTACTACAAATATGAAACAACATCTTAAGCGATGGATAGCAGCTTTGCTGATCAGTCCTTTATTTATTTCCTGCCATCGGACTGGAGAAACCGACCTTAGTCTGCAGGTAAACACACTTGATCCGGGCTTTACTATTTCCAATCAGATTATTGGCCTTAGCTATGAGACAAGCACCTTACTGCCGCGTAAGGGTGTGTATTATTTTAATCCGCAAAACACTGAGTTGTTGAATGTATTTCGCACCCTCGGTATCAAACATCTCCGGCTGGGCGGAAACTCGGTGGACGAAGCAAGCATCCCCCAACCCGCCGAAGCCGACATTCGTTCTTTTTTCGAATTTGCCAAAGCCGCAAATTTCAAAGTAATCTATTCGTTCCGGCTCAAAGAAGGAGACCCGCTTTACGCCAAAAATACAGCCCGCTTTATTTTGGACAATTACGCTGATCAACTCGAAAGCTTTGCCATTGGTAATGAACCCAGCTACTACAAAGACTACGCTCTTTATGTCAGCAAATGGACAGCCATCCGGGACGCCATACTGGAAACCTGTCCGCAGGCCGTTTTCAGTGGGCCCGATCAGAACCCCGATGCAGAAAGGCTGAAACTCTTGGCCGACGATTTTGCACAAGGGCAAGGACCTTTGGTTCAATTGAGCCAACACAATTATCCTTTTGGCTGTTCCTACGTCAATTACAAAGAACACGACGTCAGTAAACTGATTCCCCGCGACACTCTTTTGCGCAGGAATGATTTGCTCAGCGATTCTGCCTACACTATTTACCGGGAAGTCAGGGACGGTATGCTGGAGGCCGTAAAGGGCAAAAAGCTCAGCTTCAGGCTTACCGAAACCAACAATTTATGGTACAGCGGCCTTGAAGGCGTCAGCGATCGTTACGTCTCCGCCCTCTGGGGCCTGGATTACCTGCATTGGTGGTCTGCCCAAGGCATAGCAGGTTTAAACTTTCACACCGGAGATTCCACCGGAGGGGCCATCGCCCTGCCCTGCCGTTACGCCGTATTTATTCGCTCAGACCAAGGTCTGGAAGCCCGTCCGCTGGCCTATGGCATCAAAATGTTCGAACAAGGAGCCGCCGGTCGGATTTTGCCCTTGAAAATCAACTCGGGTTCTGCTTCCCAATTGAGTACCTACGCCTATTTGAACGAAGACAATGAGCTGCTGATTACATTAATAAATAAGAACAATCTGCCCTCAGCTTCTTTCGAAACGACAAACCAGCTCTCTGATTCTACGAACAAGAAAAACCGTCTTCCAATAAACAATAGAGAAGAAAGGCCTCCCGTCCACAACCGGACTGTCAGCATATCCTTTGATCGGGAATTTTCCGGGGCAGCCTTATTAGAAATGAAGGCCAAAGACAACTACCTTGGCGCCCTCGCGACAGATATAAGCCTGGGCGAATCCGGTATCGAGACCGACGGAAAATGGAAGGGCCAATGGAAAAAATTAAAAAAACCGGCCGTACGCAAGCAAATAATTACTCTTGAGTTAGAACCGGCCAGTGCAGTGGTCTTAAAAATTTCTCTCAACTAAAGATTTCAATAACTAAACCATACAACAATGAAACGACCTGTCCTCCCCTTGAGAATCTTTTTTCTGATGCTGATGCTGTTCAGCCTGAACAACACTGCTGAACTGCAGGCCAAAGAGCTTACCAAAGCCAAAAATACCCTTGTGCCCCAATACCGTCTTTTTGAAGCCTCGGTAAGTAATACTAAAGCCTACCAAAATCGTTTTACGGACGTTGAACTGTTAGTTAGCTATCAGTCTCCTTCGGGCCGCAGCCTTGAGTTTCGCGGCTTTTTTGACGGCGACGGCAAAGGCGGTGGCAACGCGCAAAACGGCAAGATATGGAAAATGCGTTTTATGCCCGATGAAGCCGGTATCTGGCAATACGAATACCGCTGGAGCGACGACAGCCCGGGCGGTAAAGGCAGTTTCAACTGCACGGCCGAAGGCGCCGGCAAAGGTGTGCTTCAAGCCTACAAAGAGAATCCTCACTGGTTTGCTTACAACGGCACCGAACCCGTGTATTTAAAATCCTATTACGAAACCGGCCACGGCTCTATTGGCCAGGACTTCGACTGGATCAAAGAGCATGTGTACGGCCGTCTGATAGAGCATGGTTACAACCATTTGCAGGTAAACTGGCTCTTATCGCTTTGCTGTTTTGGCCAATACTACAAAGACGGACCGGCTCCTGAAACTACGGATCTGACCTTATACCAGGAGGGTAAGGCTTCTTCGACCATGAATCTGGAAGCCTGGAAGCGCATGGAGCAACACCTGGGCTTTCTAAACAGCAAAGATGTCGGAGTACATATGTTTTTGGGCGTGGACGGCAGCCGCAACGAGGGTCCGGCTTGGACAGCTCTCAGCGCCAAAGAAAAAGATTTTTATGTCCGTTACATGGTGGCCCGGCTGGCTCCTTACGCCAATCTGGCCGGCTGGAATTACGTCTGGGAAGTGCCCGGCGACCGCGAAGATCAGGAATTGGGCTTTGCCCGGCTAATCAGCCAATACGATATATTCAATCACCTGCGCACTTACGAAGACGAATTCCCGCGCGAACACCACTACAAGCTGCCCGAATACAATTTTGCCGCCATCGAGAACCACCAGATTGCCGCTCCCGCAAAAAACCTGGAACGCCATCTCTGGCGGGATGCCTGGACCCATCATATGGCCTGCCTGCTGGGCTATGCCGGCAAACCGGTATTTATGAGCGAAGGCAACGCCTTGTGGAGACGCTACTGGCACGAACGCAGCGGAGCCACTCAGGACGACCTGCGCCGCTCTGCCTGGGCTTGTGCCACCGCCGGAGCCTCCTTTACCTGGAACGGCCACGCCAGCGAATACGAGCTCTACGCCTACGGACCCGAAGGCTTGCCCTTTAGTGAAGACAACGAATTCAAACTCTCCGAAAGATATGTGGACATTCTGACCAAGGTGCTGCGCAACGAAGTGGACTTCTATCGTATGCAACCTCACGACGAACTTCTGTCCAAACAACAGCCTTTACGTGTGTACGCCCTGGCTGAACCGGGACAACAATACCTGGTCTTTGCTCCCGACGGAGAAAGCTTCTCGCTGCAACTCGAAGCCGCGACCTACAGCCGTTGCTGCTGGATAGACAGCAAGACCGGCGAAAAGCAGGCTTTGCCGCAAGTGCAAAGCACCGACCCGGAGCAAGCCAAGGCTTTTACTCCGCCCAACAAGGATACAGACTGGGTGCTGGTGATCAGAAGATGAAACTTCCTATCGATACTTAGAACGGATTTTCCTTTTATCGGGGGCTCTGACAGGGAGCTTTTATCGGGGAGCTTTTACCAAGCTTCGTTGGCGATCAAAGGCCAAATCCTGTCCCGATAAATGCGACGGATTCCCTGCATTTGTTCCTCTGTAAGGGTGGGTAAATTTGTAGCCTGCACATTGGCCAACACCTGTTCAGGCCTGGAAGCCCCGGGGATTACCGTGCTCACCTGGCTGAACATCAGAATCCATCTGAGTGCCAGGGCCGACAATGCCTGTCCGGCAGGAAACAGCTTTTTGATTTCCTCCACGGCCTCCAATCCACGGGCGTAATCTACACCTGAAAATGTTTCTCCTTTGTCGAAGGCTTCTCCCCGACGGTTAAAGGTACGATGGTCATCCTTACCGAAACTGGTGTCTGCTGTGTATTTCCCGCTCAGTAAGCCACTGGCCAGGGGCACCCGCACAATAATACCGACATCTCTTTTGGCCGCCCGGGCAAAGAAATCCTCTGCCGGACGCTGTCTGAACATATTGAAAATAATCTGTACACTACAGACGTTGTCGTATTCTGTGGCTTTGACGGCCTCTTCTACCCTTTCGACACTGACTCCCAAATGCCTGATCTTGCCTTCTTTTTGGAGCATATCAAATAAGGCAAAAATCTCCGGACGATCGTAAGTCTCTGTAGGAGGGCAATGCAGCTGAATCAAGTCGATGGTTTCCAGGCCCATGTTGCGCAGGCTGTCTTCGACAAATTTTCGCAAGACAGCCACCTGATAGGAAGCATCTACGTGAGGATTTAATTTACGTCCGCATTTGGTAGCCACGTAAATGGTCTCGCTGCGGGAACGCAAGAGCCTGCCCACAGCCTTTTCGCTCTCTCCCTCTCCGTAAACATCGGCCGTATCAATAAAATTGATACCCATGTCAACAGCCTTATTCAAAATGGCATCAGCATTGCTGTGACTAAAGGGGCTGCCCCATTTACCGCCC
>JAQUTN010000009.1 GCA_028694375.1 Bacteroidales bacterium | reverse complement strand
TCTTTCTTCGGGCGACTTGATCTTGGTCGAAATAGATATTTTGTCCGAAAAAGGCATCAAAATCAAAAACCGCCCGGCTATCGAAATTTCCGAAGTCAGCCTGGGCCCTTTTGTGGAAATAGGTTCTTTGGCAATCTGAACCGGTATTTCCTGACCGGGACTCAAAATTTCGGCAATCTGTCCGTCTTTGGAAATTTCGGGTAATAAATTGAACTTACTTAAAGTGAGTTGTTTTTTCTTGTTCGAAAGTTGTTGTTTGGTAAAGGAATTCAGAGAATTAAACTGAGGCCCCAGATCCAAATAATGTAAAAATGCATCCTTCTCATAGCCCACATCCACAAAAGCAGCGTTGAGCCCCGGCATTACTTTATGCACGCGGCCCAAAAAAATGTCCCCCACCGAGAAAGAAAGATTCATGCTTTCCTGCTGAAACTCAACTAAACTCTTATCTTCGATAATAGCATAGGAAATCTCTTTGGCTTGAACATCTACTACTAGTTCTGTTACCACTTGTTTGTTTTTTACTATGAGAATATTTTATGTTAAACCTACAACCGGAATAAGGGTAGATCATTCTTAAGTCCGGCCATTTAAAAGAAGAACAAACTTGAAGACTGAATGCAGCTTGAAGTTTGTTCTCTTTGTTTATTCAGATTCAGAAAATTATTTCTTCTTATGTCTATTTTTTCTCAATCTTTTTTTACGCTTATGAGTGGACATTTTGTGTCCTTTTCTTTTTTTTCCGCTAGGCATTGGTGTGTATATTTATGATCAATAAATTATTTCTCTTTAACCTCACTCAAAAAAGTCTTGGCCGGCTTAAAGGAGGGGATGTTGTGAGCAGGAATGATGATTGTTGTGTTTTTAGAGATGTTTCTGGCTGTCTTTTCGGCTCTTTTCTTTACAATAAAGCTGCCAAAGCCTCTTAAATAAACGTTTTCACCACTTACAAGGGATTCCTTGACTACTTCCATAAAAGTTTCTACGCTTGAAAGAACAACAGCCTTTTCAGCACCGGTTCTTTTTGCAATTTCATTAACGATATCAGCTTTTGTCATTTTGATAAGGATTAAAAATTATACAATGAATAAATCGTGAGTTTCCTATATTTTTGGCTTGCAAATATATAGCTTTATATTCTACAAAAAAAATCTTTCAAAAAAAAAATATTCATTTTTGCTCTAAGATTAAAGATTTTATAGTTGACTTGGTATTTCTTTACATACAGATTTAATTTTTGGACAGGTCTGTCCACTTTAACAGGCTTTTTCTTTACTTTGCAGCATGAATAATGAACAAAACGAAAAACGTATCAGCCTTATTTTAGCGGAATGGTACGAACTACATAAAAGAGATCTGCCCTGGCGTAAAACTCGCGACCCTTATAAAATATGGCTTTCCGAAATAATTCTCCAACAAACCCGTGTTGAGCAGGGTCTCTCCTATTATCTGCGATTCATAGCAAGCTTTCCGGATATTTTTTCTTTTGCCCGGGCCGGAGAAGACGAAGTGTTGAAACTTTGGCAGGGCCTGGGTTATTATAGCCGCGCCCGTAATATGCACAAAACAGCTGACGAATTAGTATCTGTATATGAAGGTGTTTTCCCAAAAGATTACCATGTTCTGCTCCAATTAAAAGGCATTGGCCCCTATACAGCAGCCGCCATTGCTTCTTTTGCTTACGACCGGGCTTATCCTGTGGTAGATGGTAATGTTATTCGGGTCCTGTCCAGAATTTTCAATATCGACCTGCCCATTTACAGCAGCCGGGCTGGCACTTTATTCAATGAACTGGCCGGGGCTTTGCTTGACAGGGATAATCCCGCCCGACACAATCAGGCCATTATGGAATTTGGAGCTCTGCAGTGCAAACCAGGGCTGCCTGATTGTTCTGTCTGCCCGATGGGAGAACTTTGTCTGGCCTGTTCACTGGGTGTGGTCGATAAAAGACCTGTACGCAAACCTGCCGTTAGCAGAAAAAAACGTTGCTTCAACTACCTCTGCCTGAGTGACGGACGTTATACCTGGCTGCAACAGCGCAAAAATAAAGATATTTGGCAAAATCTCTGGGAATTTCCTTTGTACGAAACCTCAGAACTGCTTGAATGGCCTGCAATGCTGACAGTTCTAAATGAACAACTCTCTGATCAACCAGAATTACTGACAAACCGGAGCGAACTAACTGACCGGAGTGAACGGCTGTCTGAAAGATCAGAACCGGCCGCATTACTGAATAATAAGGTTGTGCTCTGCTCAGTGCAAGACCTGAAGCATATTTTATCACATCAATTTATTCAGGCCCGTTTCTTCAAGGTACAGATTCCCTTCAAGCCGGAGGCTTGGCCTGCAGCGTGGACCAGATTTGAATTAAACGACATCGATAAGCTGGCAGTATCGCGACTTACTGAAATTTACCTGGAAAATCATCTGAATGAACTTGATCTTAATTCGAACAGGATTATTCGTTAATATTAGTTTAATATTATTTTTTCATTTGTTTTTCCGGCATTTTACTATTATTTTTGGGTCCGAATAGAAATTCATTCAACAACGATAAATGTAAAACACACTTAAACTCTAACAATTATGTCTATTAACAAAATTATTCTTCTGGGCAACGTGGGTAAAGATCCCGATGTTCGTTATCTGGATAATGGTGTCTCCGTAGCCAGATTTTCACTGGCCACCACAGAAAGAGGTTATACACTGTCAAACGGAACGGTGGTTCCTGAACGGGCTGAGTGGCACAATGTTGTAGCCTGGAGAGGTTTAGCCGAGCTGGCCGAGAAATACATTCACAAGGGCTCTCAACTTTATGTAGAGGGTAAAATTACTTATCGTACCTGGGAAGACAAAAACGGCCAGACTCGATACACAACTGAAATTGTGGCCGAGAACATTGAATTACTGGGGCGTCGTCAGCAAAATCAGGCCGAAGGCAACAACCCTGCCCAGACAGACAGCGGATCAGCAGATCCGGCGGCAAATCCCGCCTACACTTCTGCTCCTATGGTTGAGCCCTCTCAAAGTAACCCGGCTGACGATGCAGACGATCTTCCCTTTTAACTAAGCTTATACAATGAGCCTGGTTTACACAGGAGATTTGGGCACTTATCGCTACGGCGTCTGGAAAATGGATGCAGAACAGCAAGGCATAGACGCTGAGTTGTCGGAATTTCCTATACCGGAATTAAAAGCAGCGCACAGAAAGCTGGAATTTATTTCCGTAAGGAAACTGGCTCAGGTCATGGGAGTTGATCCATCAAATATTGATTATACTGTTTCGGGCAAACCTCTGTTAAGAGATTTGCCCGAAACACATATCAGCATCAGCCATTCCCGTCATTATGCTGCTTTCATGATTAGTAAGCAAGCTTACACAGGCATAGACATAGAAGAATACTCGGACAGGATAATAAGAATCCGATCCAGGTTCATGAACATCGAAGAAGAAAACACACTCCGTCAATTATTTAGTAAACAGCCTTATTCTGAAAAAGTCGAACTGATTGCGTTATATCTTCATTGGTGTGCCAAAGAAGCTATGTACAAAGCCCTGGATATTCCGGGACTTGATTTTAAGCAGGATTTGGGAATAGATTTCTGCGAAACAGACGGGGCTGTCCATCTTTTAAGCGGAAACAATTGCATTGAGGGAGATAATGCCATAATGGGAAACAATTCATTACCCGGAAATTCTTTGCAAAACAAGCAAGGCCGCTTCAAGGCCTTTTATTTCCCGCAACAAATCCGTTTTAATATCGATTATTGCATTCATGAAGATTATCTCCTTACTTGTTGTTCTTCAGAATAATCCAAATAATCAAGGGAGCTCCTACCAAAGCGGTTACGGCATTTATAGGTAAGCTATTGTTAAAGATGGCCGATTGGGTAATCAGGTCGCAGGCTATCAACGAAAGGGAGCCACAAAGCATAACGGCCGGCAGCAAAACCTTATGATCCCAGGTTTTGAATAAACCACGGGCAATATGAGGCACCGTGATACCGATAAAAGCAATAGGGCCGGCAAAAGCTGTTATACTGCCTGCTAACAGAGCAGTAGACAAAATCATGGTAAACCTCATGGTTTTAAGCGGAATACCCAGCCCCTCTGCATAACGTTCTCCAAGCAGCATAATATTCATGTTTTTCTGCAGCATGAAAGCTATTATAAGGCCGACAACTACCAGTAAAACCAAAACCGGCATCATAGACCATGTGACAGCACTTAAACTGCCAAACGTCCATACTACAAATATTTTAAGCAAATCGGGATTGCTCAGGCTTTGCAGCATGCTGACAATAGCCGCTGAAATATTACCAAACATCATTCCGACAATAAGCAGCGAAACTAAATCGGGGATACGCGCAGAAACAAAAAGTACCAACAGCAAAACCAGTAAAGCTCCGGCCACTGCCGCCAGGATCAGTCCCCAGGAGCCCATTCCCAAAGCAAATCCACCCGCAGTGGAAGCAAACATGGTAAGCAAAGCTACGCCCAGACTGGCTCCGGCATTCACACCCAACACATCGGGACCGGCCAGAGGATTACGAAACAAGGTTTGCATCATAAGCCCCGCCACCGACAAGGCTGAACCGGCCACAATGGCTGTTATCACCTTGGGCAGACGATAATTCAGAACTATTTCTCCAAAAACAGTCGTGGATGTATTTGAGCCAAAAGCTGCTATTATTTCCTTTAGAGGTATGGCAATACTGCCCCAATATAGATCGGCCACTAACAGCAACAGTAACAACACTGACAAGATCACAAAGACAAGGGCTCTGGATTTCATGGCAATTGATTTATATAGATCCATTCATGAGTTGGCAGAAGCTCAGGATGAAATAGTTTGATAAAGTCGGCCAACAATGAATCCGGGTGAACCACAGCACTTTCCCAATAATCGTTGGCTCCATCTGCGGTCATACGACTCTGGTAGGCATAAACCTGTTTATTCTGTACGGATCGGAACCAGGCATAACGTTCATCCATTGCCAACAAAGCCTCCAGATTTCGGGCATTGTTGGCTCCTATCCAGATATCGGCCTGATTAAAATCCCTTACTACCTGTTCAAAACTACAGGCAATACTGCCGGCAGTACTGTCGTTTTCAAAAAAGTATGAAGCCCCGGCATCTCTGAATAGCTGAGCCTGATGACTCCGGCCTCCGGGCATGTACCAGCTGCCCCTGAAATTATCGCCCGACATTATCACCGGCTTGGGACTTTGAGCCTTCGCTGCCAGCTCTTTTAAATGTAAATAATGGCTTGCGGTCTGTCTGAATAAGGAATCGGCCAGTCTGTCTTTATCGAGAAAACAGGCAACAAAACGCAACCATTCTGCTCTGGCCAACAGATTTTGTTCCATCCACTCGTTGTTGAAGAGAACAAGCATACCAGCTTGGGAAATGGCCTGCAAATGTTCATCGTATTGATTATAACCACTGGCCATTAGAGCCTGAGGACGTATCTGAAGCAGTTTTTCACGGTTGATTCTGAAAGCATCCCCTAAATCAGCTACTTGACCTGATTTGATGCTTTGTTTCAGTTGTGGATTGTAAACTATAGCAGCATTGCATACAGCTTTGATCAGGTCAAGTTCGTCGAGCATATCCAAAAAAGCCACATGAGTACAGGAGGCTATTGCCATAGACTTTAAAGGAATCCTGACAGGGAAGCCGTCTTTGGGCAGAGAACTGCTGTCTTCCCTGTATAGATAATAACGGGCCATGATCTCCTTGTCAGCCCAGGGATTAAACACCTGAACTCTGGTATAGCCACTAAAATAGCTTATTTCAAAACCACGGGCATACCCGATCGTCATTACGGAATCGGGCTTTTCATTCTGGAACACAGCTTGTTTATGCCCCCGTTGACCACAGGAGCTCAGCAGCAAAACAACGGCTAAAAGGCCAAATACAAGGTTTTTCATAACAGCTGTCTGCAAAAATAAACAAAAAAGGGAGCCAACCTAAGGATGACGCCCCTTTATACTATCATTTATAGCCGGAACTTATTCTTCGTCCTCAAAGCTGGGAGCTGTCAGATTGGGATTCATTTCCACGGCTTGTTCTACCTGTTCTTTGAGAGCTGATTGACGTTCATTACCGGAATTGCGATCAATGAACGCAGCCGACATAATACTGCCGAGAAGCACAATGCCAACCAGCGTCCAGGTTGCTTTTTCCAAAAAATCGGTGGTCTTGCGTACACCCATCACCTGATTGGAAGAGGCAAAACCGGAGGCTAAACCACCACCTTTGGAGTTTTGAATCAGAACGATAAGAATGAGAACGATGGCTACAATAAAGATTAAAATAGTGATGGCCAGGTACATATTAGTTATTTTTTAAATGATGAATCAATTTATTTAAGAAACGAATTTGGTCTGCAAAGTAAATACTTTTTTCCGGATATTTCAATAACAATATGTTGAATATTTCAAGAGCTTTTTCGTATTTACCCTGTTTCAGGTAGATTTTAGCCAGGGTCTCGGTAAAAGAGGATTCCGGATACTCATCAGACAAGCTGTTTTCGGGGGCTTGTTCCTCGTATGTTTTGTCCACTTGAATAGGTTCTTCCGGTCGGCAAAGAAAGCTATCGATCAAATCCTGATCTCTTTGTTTTTCTGTCTCAGTGCTCACTGCACCGGACTGTTGGTTGCTTTGTTCAGCTGGCTTGTTTGTATGAGCGGATTGCTGAGCGATCAGTTGAAAATAATCGGGCATCTCTGCCTGAAGTTGCTCTCCGTCATCCGCTTTTTCTTTCAGAAATTGATCTATCAGGCCAAAATCTGCCTGATCTGATACCTTCTCGGCATCTACCGGATAAGGCAAAGCTTTTATGAAATAATACAAAGCCTTTCTGTCGGGAACCATCAAAGAGGTTTTGAACAATTCTTCCGAAAAATTCAAATCCCTCTCCTGCTCCATCGTTTTTAGTAACAAAACCTGAGCTCCTGCAAAACAGGGGTAGTTTCGCAACAGCATTTTGAGGTCGTTCTGACTGTGACGATCCATCGATTCGGGGCTTTCTATCCAGTTACTGAGTGTTTCGGGGCTCATGCTACCAATTGGCTACCGTTTTGTTAAATATGCTTTCGGTAATTTCTTTGATGATTTCTTCCAAAAGAGCATCCTGAACGTCTTCGAGCATGGAAGTGCTGCTAAAGGTTTGAAAAGCGCTAAACCGTTGTTCAAAATTTTCCTTTTCGTTTTTTGTATTCTCGTAACGCACATTGACCGTGACGGTCAGTTTGGTTTCGGCCGCGTAACCGTCGGCCTGCGCTGCCAGTGAGCTAAGTTCATAGCCTGTGATTTCGCCTTCCAGACGAAGATCTCCGTCTTGCTTCAAAACTTTAAGTCTGGTTTGTTGTGTGTAAATATCTCTTAATCCTTCCGAAAATCTCTGAGAAAGAGGCGGATACACCAGTACGGCCTGATTGGGAAAATCCTTGATAGAAACCGACTTTATGGTAGTATAATCGATGGAAGCTGCATTGAACTTATACGAAATAGTACAGGCCGGGAGCAACAGCAGCACAAATAATAACAGACGCGTTTTCATAATCAGTCCAGGTTGTATTCCTTGATTTTGCGATACAGGGTTCTTTCGGAAATATTCAGGTCGGATGCTGCGTTTTTTCGTTTGCCTCCGTTGCGTTCCAAAGCCTTTTTGATGGCTTCGCGTTCGAGTTCATCCAACGAAAGCGACTCTTCCACATATTCGGCAGCATCCTGAATCTGAGCTGTGTCTTTGCTGTACACATTTTTACCCATTAAGCTCTCGTCTCGTTTAGTGATCAGTTCGGCTGCTTTATCAATATAGGATGGATAAATCAGGTCTTTGTTGTGCGCCAATCCTTCTTCCATGCCGGCATTTTGCATCAGATCATGCACCAGCACTTTCAGATCGCGCATGTCCTTTTTCATATCGAACAAGACCTGGTACAAAATTTCTCTTTCGTTGTTGAAAAAAGTGCTTTCTCCCGAGGCTTGATGCCCTCTGTAAAGAGCCGGTGATTTTTCGAAAGAATTTTCCGGCAAGTATCTCTCCAATATTTCAGCCGAAATATCGCGTTGCCGTTCAATAATTGAAATTTGTTCGGTAATATTTTTCAGCTGACGAATATTACCGGGCCAACGGTAAGCCAGCAAAAGTTGCCGGGCTTCTTCTTCGAGTTGAATGGGAGGCATACGGTATTTTTCGGAAAAATCAGCGGCAAATTTCCGGAACAGCCTTAGGACATCTTCGCCGCGCTCACGCAAAGGCGGAATTTTGATGGGTACAGTGTTCAGACGATAATACAAATCTTCCCTGAAACGGCCTGATTGCACTGCCTGAGCAACATCAATATTGGTAGCAGCCATTATTCTGACATTGGTCTTCTGAATTTTGGAAGAACCCACCCGTATAAACTCACCCGATTCCAGCACCCTGAGCAGACGGGCCTGAGTGGGAATAGGCAATTCTCCTACTTCGTCCAAAAAAATGCTTCCTCCGTCCGCCACTTCGAAATAACCTTTGCGTTCGGCCAATGCTCCGGTAAAGGAGCCTTTTTCGTGGCCAAACAATTCCGAGTCGATGGTGCCTTCGGGGATAGCTCCGCAGTTGACGGCTATGTAGGGGCCGTGTTTGCGGTGACTGTATTGATGCAAAATCTGAGGAAAACTTTCTTTACCCACACCGCTTTCACCGCTAATTAAAACAGAAAGATCGGTGGCAGCCACCTGAACAGCTACATCGATGGCCCGATTCAAAGCGGCGGCATTTCCTATTATACCGAAACGTTGCTTTACTTGTAATAAATCGACTGTTGCCATTATTCTTCGTCTTGAACAGGTAAATCGGACAAATCGCCCGAATGTACAATATGTTGTTTTTTGAGTGGATTGCTGTTATTTTCGAAATAACGGACACGATTCTTAAAAATATCACAAGCCAGGTACAAAGCCGACCGGAAAGAACTCTCGGAAGCCTCGTTGTTGCCTGCCAGTGCATAAGCGGTGCCGTGAGCAGGCGAAGTACGTACTACGGGCAAACCGGCGGTAAAATTCACCCCTTCGTCCCGGCATAAGGTTTTAAAAGGAATAAGCCCCTGATCGTGGTACATAGCCAGAATGGCATCGTAACGGCTAAAATTATCAGCTCCAAAAAAACCGTCGGCAGCTATCGGTCCAAAACAATAATAGCCCTGATCCTGGGCTTTTTGTATGGCCGGACTTATAATCTCCACTTCTTCCCTGCCCAACAAGCCTTCTTCGCCGGCATGAGGATTCAGGGCAAGGACGGCAATACGAGGCTTGGAAATCCCGAAATCTTTTTTGAGTGACTGATCCAACAACTTTATTTTTTGCAGCAAAAGGGAAACCGACAAGGCCGAAGATACTTCGGACAATGCCATATGTCCGGTGGCCACTGCCACACGCAAGACATCACTTACCATAAGCATCAGGGCTTTGTTCCCATCACCTAACACTTGCTCCAGGTATTCCGTGTGACCGGGGAAATGAAAGCTATCGGACTGAATATTCTTTTTATTGATTGGTCCTGTTACCAGCACATCAATCAAACCGGCTTTCATATCGGCAGCCGCAGCTTCCAGGGCTTGAAAAGAAGCCTTACCGGCTATGGAGGTTGACTTGCCAAATTCAACTTTAACATCATCGTCTGTGCAATTTATCAGGTTGATGGCTCCCCATTCGGCTTCGCGGGCAGAATTGATCACATTAATATTTAACTGGTTAATATCTAGGGCTTTTTTGTGATAGGCCGCCACTTTAGCCGAGCCATAAATGACTACAGCATGCGGTTCATACACTTTGGATTCCAGCAAGGTTTTGAGAATTACCTCGTAGGAGATGCTGTTGATGTCGCCTTGTGTAATACCTATTGTTAATTTATTGTTTTCCATTTACTTCTTTTATTTTTTTTCTTCTGTTTCTATTTCAAATTCTCCAGGAAGTTCCAGTGAATACAAAGCAGCTTCGTTGTGACGCAAGAGATTTCGTTTATCCTCTTCGGGAGCATATACAAAAACCTCTACTGTCACTACTCTTTGATTTACCTCGTCCAAACGTGTCAGACTCACATACGGGCCACCCATCATATCGCCTTTGATTTCCCACAAACCGCGAATTTCGGCAGCATACTTGGCTTTAATGTTTATACCCGTGTATACCGGTGGATCGGCTTTTTGAGTTCTCATGTAAGATCCTTCGGGCCCTCCGGGTATATTATTTCTCATCACCGAGTCTCTTTTGGCATTAAGGTATTCGGGAGTAAAGGTGTTCTTATCAGTATAAGGATAGGTATATATGACCATATCCTGACGTTTCTTGTTTTGGTAATTCGAAGCCCAGAAAAAATTATCAGCTTGCTTGCTAAGCTTCATAAAACCGGGTACCAATACTTTGAATCCAAATTGTTGATAGACCTTTTCGGAAAACTCCCGGTTGTGCGTTTTACGAATATATTGCAAGGAACGCTCTCTTTCGGCCAACTCAAAGTAGGTGGTAATCATCTCTGCATTTTTTTCCACAAAAAAGACAAACAACTCCTCGTCGGGGGCAACAATTTTTAATACATACTGGTTACTTGCCCATTGGTCCTGATAATAATGTAGTTTGGGTTCGGAGTATTTGTTGGATATTTCAATCTGAATAATATTGCGCACCGGTTTTAGAATGCCGGTAAATTCATCGTCATCGCAACGCGATATCACAAAACGAGGCTCAGGTTGCGGTAAACCTGGCACATCCTGGTCCAGGATTGCAAAGATACTCTCACCTGCCGGCCTATCCCAATAGTCTTTATCCAGCACCACAAGAACTTCCCAGGGAGTACCTACCGCAGAGGGAGCCAAAGGATTGCGTATGGTTTTATCTTTGCACGATACAAATAATAACAATGCCGTCATAAGCAAAAGACGCACTGTTTTAATGGAAATTCGGGTCGTTCTGTTCATAGACAAAGGTTTTAATTCATCAAATGACAAAAATAGCATACTTTTACGGTATTTCAGTAGCTTTCCCTGATTTTTTAAGGAAGAATCTGACTTTTTGTCATCAAAACTTAAAGCACAGATTTTAAACTAAGTAGACTTATACTGGCTGGAAAGCATGCCACAGGCAGCCTGCACGTCTTCTCCTCTGGATTGCCTTATCGTAGTTTGCAGACCTTTACTATTTAAATAGTTGGCAAAAAACTGAATTTGATCTTCGTCCGATGCGCAGAATTCAGATTCCTCAAAAGCATGAAAACGAATCAGATTGAGCCGACACCTGAGTCCATTCAACAAACGGAGCAATGCTTTGGCGTCTTCTATGCGATCGTTGAGGTTTTTGAACAGAATGTATTCAAAAGACAAGCGACGCTGTTTGCTGAAATCGTAAGTCTTAAGCAATTCCAGGGCAGACAGCAAGGGCCAGGATTTTTCGGCCGGCATCCAGGACAAACGTTGAGCAGTATCAGCCGAATGCAGACTAATGGCTATATGACATTGGGTTTCATCCAGCAGTCGCTTCAAGCCGGGTAGCACTCCTATGCTGGAAACCGTAATCCGCCTGGGACTCCAGGCCATTGCCCGGGGCGAAGTCAGCAGATTCAGACTCTGGATGACGGCATCGACATTATCTGCGGGCTCTCCCATTCCCATAAAGACAATATTGCTCAAGGACTCTCTTTCGGGCAGCGACAAAACCTGGTTGAGAATTTCGGCAGCCGACAATTGTGCTATGAAGCCCATGCGTCCTGTCATACAAAAAGCACAATGCATTTTGCATCCAACCTGTGATGAAACACAGAGTGTAGCACGATCGTTTTCAGGAATAAATACGGCTTCTACTCCGTAAGTTCCGGTGCTTGAAAACAGATATTTGATTGTTCCGTCTTTCGAAACACTTTGTTGTATGGCCGGACTCAATCCCAGCTCGGCCTTTTCCTTTAAAAGACTTCTGTTCTGAAGGGAAATATTGGTCATCTCATCAAAACTTTTAGCCGATTTCCGGTAAATCCACTCAAACAATTGAGAGGCCGTAAACGAAGGCAGCCCCTGAGCAAGAGTCCAGGCTTTGAGTTCATCGAATGACTTGCCCAACAGTATATACTTATTCATTGCAGTAAAAAAAGGCTGCCCCTGGAGACAGCCTTAAATAGTTTGTTAGATTGAATCAATAAAAGCGTATTCGGTTGTCTTCAACTTCTTTGGCAGCACGCAGGGCTTCGTAAGCCTGATAGGTCAACCGATAATTGTTGTTCATATCCAGATTTCTTTTCTCTGCATCCACATCAAATTCAATCTCCGGTTCTACCTGGCTGAGTACCCTGAACACATAGACCGCGTTTTTGCCGGCGACCGGTTTTGACAATTCTCCTTTGGCAGCGTTCATGACAGCAGCCAACAGAGCGGGTTCTTCGCCCAATCCGGTAATTCTGCGCATAGAAAAGTTGACCAGACGTACTGTATCGGTTTGCATGTTGTTGACTTGAGCCAGCTTTGATAAGTCAGCATTTTCATCTGTTTGCAAGGAAGCAATGATAGCAGCGGCTTTCTTTTCGTTGATAATTTCGCGGCTTAACTCATCGCGAACCTGATCGGGATTTAAATATTCGTTGTCGTGAACACCTGTGACGGCTACTACCATAAACTGATTGTTGCTGTTTTCCAAAACAGTCGATACCGCACCCAATTTATTGTTATACACATAACGAACGGCCTGACGCATATCAGGAACATTTCCTATAGTATTGTCCGAACTTTTTACCACAGCGGCATTGGAAACCTGATAGCCGGCTTCTCTGGCTGCTTCCAGGAAATCTGCAGCTTTTGTGTTTTCTGCCAGAAGTTTATTGAGTTTGTTGTATTCTGCACTGTAAGTTTTGGAGCTTGGTGTTACCGAAAAATACAATTGGGCTACTTTTGATTTCTCCACTGCTTTGGTTTTATCCTGCACTTGCACCACATGCCAGCCATATTTTGACCTTACGGATACTAATTGGTTTTTGGAGGCCGTAAAGCAAGCTTCGGCAAATTCTGCTCCAATACCGCTATAGGCATCAATTTCGCGGAACCATCCCATTTCTCCACCATCGTTGGCAGTCTGGTCCTGAGAATATTGCCCGGCCAGGGCTGCAAAATCTTCTCCCTTGCGTAAGACATTCAGCAAGCTATCGGCCTATTGTTCTGCAGCTTTGCGATCGTTGGCATTGCTGATAAAAATTTGCCTTGCTTTAACAGAATCCGCCCGATTGATTTTTTCCATCATGCGCAGCATTATCCAGGCATTATCTTCAAAATAAGGGCCTTTGACTTCTCCTATGGCAGCCTCTTGTACAAAGTCGTTCAGACTGCCCGAGAATTGACTGTTGGCAATATAACAATCCACATAGGGTATATCCGACTCGGAATTAACGGTAGCGGTAATATTGTCAGCTGTTGTAAATTCCGGGGCCAGTTTTTCTATTCTGGCCTTGATGGCTTCGTTGTCCTGTTGACTGGGAAGTATATCTACCACCACATAAGCAGCAGAGCGGTAGGGTTCCTGTTTGAAGCGCTCCTTTTGTTCTTCGTAACGACGACTGAGTTCTTTGAGAGAAACTTTGAAACTTGAATCGGGAACACTGGCAAAAGATTTAGAGGCATATTCAAAATCGACCGAACGACGGCCGGCTTCAAACTCATCTTTAGCGTCCAGGCTGTTTGCTCCAACGGCTTTGGTGATTATATTGGCCATTTTTTCATCCAGGCGTACGTATTTGAGGTTGTTTTCCCAAAACAGCCAGTAATTTTTCATTTGTTTGATTTGCTCCTGAGCCTCGGCAGAATACATGGAAAAATCTTCCTCTTGTATCGTTCTGAGGAAATTCATCATCATACTGCGGTCAAAACGTCTGGTTTCAGGATTCTGGAAAAAAGGCATTTGTTGTACCATATAATGTACATTCTGCCCGTTGACCATGTCGTAAAGTTCTTTTGCAGTGACACTTATGCCCAGCTTTTCAGCCTGCTCATCCAAAAGACGCTCACGTACTATAGTTTCAAATACCGATTCCCGTATTTGATGCAATATGTCAGCTTGCAAATTGCTTTGGCCGGTTTGCATTTTGTACACTTCTTCCATTTCAAGAATACGGGCATCGTACTCTTTGTAATTGAGGGGACTGCCATCAATATCTGCAATGGTTTCCTGAGATTGCCTCATAAGGGAAGAACCGGAAGTTAAAAAGTCTCCGATAATAAACGCAAATAACGCAACTCCGACCACGATCAATAAAAGGAGGGCCTGACTTCTGATTTTTTGTAAGGTTGCCATATACTATTTATAGGTTATAATTATGTTCTTTAAACTATTCTTGATTACCGCTTTCCTGACAGTATTGAAAAATCCCGCAAATGTACAAAAAATTATGAAATAACACGCAGCAAAACCAATTAATCAAAGGCCGGAAATCAAAATCATTGTTCCTGATTTTCTTCTTCGGAATCAATCGGAAAATCTCCTTTGGAATTGAGTATACTGTATACGGTCATAGATTCGTTGGATTCGAAACCCATGCCTGTAGATATCCAGTCTTGTTGTTCTATACGAATAAAGGAGTCTGAATAAATTCTATGCTGGTTCTGATCCCAATACAACAAAGGCGTTTCAAACTTTTCACCGGCAAGGTTCATCACCTGCACATTTTTTTTAAGCTCCCAGAGTTTCCGTTTAGTATAATAACGGGCTGTATCGCTTTTGACGATAGATTCTATACGCATACTGTCGTCAAAACGTTCGAAGTAAATTTTTTCGGGGAAAAACCAATAGGGATCGGGCGCCTGGTCATAAATTAACCAGGTGGCAGTTATTACTTTGTAGCGAATTCGGCCGGAATCAGAAATCAAGGTTACTATGGAGTCGGCCCTCATACCGGGCACTGAATCTCTGGAGCTGAAATTAGGTAAAATATCTGTTTTTTCCCTTTTGCAGGAAAGGGGTAAAAACAGTATAACAGTTACAAAAAATGCAACTGTTATACCTCTGTATTCACCGAATAAGTTTTTTAAAAACATATTATTTGTTGCGCGCAACGGTGCTTTCCTGTATCCAGCCACCTATTCTGAACGTTTTTCCAACAGTGATATCCGGATGCATAAAGATGTCTTCGGTGTCAGGATATTGTTCTTTATATTTTGCAATCAAATCATTTACTTCATCGCTTACGCTTGGATCAACCGTTTTGCCTTTTTGAAGCTTATCTACAGCTGCCCAATAAACAGTTCTTTTAATAATGGGATCATCGAAATGATCAACACTGTTAGCGTACATTTTGGCGATTAGCACATAAGGGGCTCCGAAATTTTTTCTGAATTCGGCAGCCTGTAAAGCCATAGAACGGGCTTCGGCATAACTCTTGTCTGCAAAGAGTGCATTTGCAGCCAAAAAGGCATAATCGGCTTTTTTATCCTCATCTGTTTCTAATTCAATGGCTTCCTTCAGATATTCGGTGGCTTTTTTGTAGTCTTCCTTTTTGATGGATTGATAAGCACAACCCTCAGCCGATTCGGCGGTGGGATTTATGGCATGTCTGTATTCTGAGGCTAGAAAATACACATCGGTATCGGTGCACTTCACCCTTTTGAACAAAGTAATAATGTTATTCAAAAAATCCTGATTGTCTTTGTTCTGCTCAATTCGTTCTGCAAAAAGCGAAGTCAGTGTTTCACAATCGGCTGCTCCGGAATTTGAAAAGAGCACATCCACACCATTCTTAATACCTACCATCCTTTGCATAACCGGTCCTTCGCGAGTGAGGGCCATTTTCTCGTCGAGACGTTCAATGGTTTTAAGGTAATCGTTGAAGAAATTCTCTTTGTGAGACTCGTCAGATAATAATGCTCTTGAAACCGATATAAAAGCAGTACAATAGGCCGGTTCAAAATTAGCCAAAGGAGAATCGTAGACAGCAGTTTTGAGCCATTCGTAAGGTAATTTCATGTCCCCTTTGGGATTGAACTGTATATAATCCAGAGCTTTTTTCCCGAGTATCCAGGGTGTAGGATAGCGGTCGTGATCACCGAAATATTTGATTCGTTGATCGTAAACAGCCATAAGCTCTTCAAAAATCTGAGCTTTTTTGTCCAAATCAGTTTCTTTGTTCCACTGCCAGGCTTTTATTTTGGCACCGTCAATGTAAATACCCACCCTTGAAGCAGGGCATTCGGCGTATACTATTTCCCAAAATTCCAAAGCGCTGGCGTAATCCCCTTGTTTTGCATAAGGCTGATATAAACTCAGGTTTTGCAAACAACGGATACTATCTTCGCCGTGTCCGTAAATGGATCCGTCTTCTACCCCTTTTTGAGCCATTAAAGCTGAACTGATTAACAGTCCAAAAACAAAAATTCCTATTTTCCTATTCATGTTATACTAATTAAATCTCCGTTTAACAAACCAGGTTTCATTAAAGGACAGATTAAGTTTAATTCTCCAGTAATGTTCCTGAATCATGCTTGGCTCCGGAGTGAGGATTTTTCCAAATTCCATTGCCAGATTTAGAGCTGTGCGTTGATTTCTTAAAGGCAGGCCGAGTCCCAGACTAAAACCTAACTCCTTTAAATTTCCCTGTGCAAATTTAATATATGAATCTGAATAATGCAAACCCATTCTATATTTAATCGCCTGATAATAACGTTGTGCTATGTTCGAAGGCAAATATTCTGCTCCGAAAGCTACTCGGGTTCGCAATGATAAACTATCGCTTACTCCAAAAAATGGAGCCTGATTCCAGGCTTGATGTTGAAAATCCATCCCCAATATCAACCTGTTGTCGTAGGTATAGGATAATCCCAGACCCAGATTTTGAGGTAAGCCGAAAGAGATTCCTGGATGTTCCTGAGTGAGCGTATCCAAAGTAATAGTAGTATTGGTATATTTCACATCCATCAAACCTCCGGGGGTATATGACATACCAAGTACCAATCTGTGTAAATTATTGAATTGCTGTACGTACTGCAATCCGGCATCAATATTGAAATGATTTACAGTTAAAATATTTGAGACAGAAGTGGAATTAATATCAGTATTATAAGGATAACTGAGAACAGACGAATTAACCAAGGATCCAAACTTATAATTCATATTCAGGCCCAAAGATAAGTGATTGAACAGCAAAACAGAAGTCCCTAAATAAGCGTTATTGATACCCCCAGTGGCACTGTAGGCGTTGGAATAGATCAGGTTGTTACCTTCCAGGTCGGTCAGGCTACCCGAAGAACTGAAAGCATAGCCCAATCTGGTATATTCGTAAAGTCCCAGACTTAAACCCCAAGCTTTATTCATGGGTATTTTGATGGCCACATACTCAATATTGGAGTTCAATCTGGCTTCTTTCAGGTTGTTTTCCCTAAAACGTGTATACGTAGCACTTAAGCCGAAATCGAATAAAAAATTTAAGCTGTCCACGGCGGAATAGGAGGCCGGATTCATAGGATTAATCTGGCCCGAAGTGCGCAAACCGTAGCCGATTCCACCCATACCTGAAGCCCCTCCAAAGGCCGGTTCGGAAATGATTCCGTACCCGTAACGGCTGTAGGGTGAAAAGGTGTTGTTTTGGGCAGAAACCGAGCAGGAAAATAAGAGCAGGATTAGTCCTGTCAGTAAGGTTTTTCCGCCTGGACGGATGCTAGGTATTAACATATTCAATGAGTATTCTGTGTAAACCGGTTAAAACTAAATTCGGGCGTGCAAAGATGCCACTTTTTAGTTTCCCGACAAAATAAATTAAATCACCTCCGGTTAAAAATGTCAAAAGTTCGGGGTATTTGCGCTGGTGCTGAGTTATATAGCCATTGATTTCATGCAGAATTCCCTGCAACACTCCGGCTTTGATGGCCGTCTGAGTATCTTTGCCAAATTCCGGAAAATCATCAGGACTTATTTCAGCTAAGGGCAAGGCTTTGGTATTTTCGTGCAAGGCTTTCATTCTAAGATAGATGCCCGGGGCAATATTGCCTCCTTCGTACACTCCCCCGGCACTAAGTAAATCATAGGTAATGGCTGTGCCCAGGTCTACTATGAGCGAAGATTTACCCGGTGCCAATGTCCAGGCTCCCAGGGCTGCGGCCAGGCGGTCAGCACCCAGCTGCTCCGGCTGATAATAATTATTTTTAATGGGAAGCGGAGTGCTCGAATCAAAACGGAAACAATCGGCAATTTTTTGCCTGATGGCCTCGTATTTAAAATCATCCGAATGATTTAATACCGATGAATAAATGGCCGCACGAGGCTTGAATTGTTCGAACACATTTTCGGCAGGCAATTCTTCAGGCTTATGTGTATATAACACAGCCAATGGTTCAGCCCCGGCAAGACTGGCATAATCGGTCTTTGCCCGGGAGAGGTTTTCGAAAAAAGCCCATTTACAAACTGAATTTCCTTGATCTATAACCAGATTGGTCATTGCTGAGTTCGTTTATTTAAAGAGATCCACGCATAATTAAACGAGTGGGAATGTAGGTCTGTAAACGTTCGTTTTGATTAATAAAACGCGCCGCACGCAAACCCATTTCCCTGAAATCAATAGAAATGCAGGTGATTCCGTTTTCGATAACTTCCAACATAGGTGCATCGTTAAAGGTTACCAGACCGACATCTTTTCCCAGGCTTAAATTTTTGGCACGGCAAATTTTTACCGCATCAATCATATCCATATGTGAAACAACCAGATAAGCTTCGCCCTGCCGAATATCCTCTTTGCATATATGTCTTTCTATCAATTGACTGCCCAATGCATTTTCTTCGCAAAAGCGATGGAAAAAACGTATTCCACCCCGGGGATGTTCAGAATCAAGCGGAAACACAAAATTAATTTTTTCGTATTTCTGAAACAAATGACTGCCCGAGCTTAGACAATCGTACAAAGTAGTATCAAATCCCTGGCAGACATAGGCATAACCCGATTTGTCAAATTTTCCGAAATCGATTAATAATACCTTACTGCGATCCAAGAGATTCAATACTTCCGAATAAACATCATTCAGCAGGTTCATTACCACGTACTTATTGTAGCGGCCCAGGCTGTTTTTTATGATCATATTGAAATGGTCCTCGTTGTAATGATGAAAATACAAATCCAGACGATCGTTGGGAGATAAGTTTTCGGTGAGTGCATTATACAATTTGTTTTTGTAGGGGCTGAAAATATCCAGCATAACCAACACATGATTGATCGATGAAGATACGTAGTAGCCCTTGGTCGGGGCAGATTGAATGGCTCCTGAAATCTTTAATTCCTGAAAAGCTTTAAAAACCGTATCCCGGGCTAAATTCAACTCGGCACTGATTTTATTGATAGAAGGCAACATTTCGCCCTCTTTGTATTCTCCCTGAGCAATTGCTTGTCTTAATGCATCTGCCAGCTGTTTGACTTTGGTAGTGTTGGATTGAAATTCTACTTTCATTTCTTGGCTAATCGAATACAAAATTATTAATAATCTTGAAAGGGGTATAGAATAATTCTATTTTTCAACACCAAAGTCTTTTTGTTGTTGTTCCACTTCCTTCAACAGAGTCTTAATTTCCTGCTCAGACAACTTTCTTTTGCCTCTGTCGCTGTCGAACCTATATTCATCCCGATTCGAATACTGATAAGATTCCAGATAATTAAAAGGCAAAGCAGCAGGAATACTTTCAAACTCAATCTCGGCAGGAGTTGCAGCGTGTTGTCCTTCGAATAAAACCCTGGCCTTGACTTTAATTTTTCCGGCTTGTTTAGTTGAGCGGATCAAAACGGGTGCTGATCCGAATTCAACCGCCCTGGGATTGGCTCCAATTGAAGCATCTCCAATAATTTCGCCCTCTCCTTCTACACTGAACAAAATATTGTCTTTGGCCAGTCTGCGCAGGTTGCCATTGTCGTCGGTAACTTCGGCAATGACCACCAGGAAATCGCTACCGTCTGCTACCAGGTCTTGTCCATCGTGATCGATTCTCAAGCTTAATTTGGTGGAACGGCGCGAGGGCATTTTTTTGGTACTGCATACTGTTTGGCCATTGATGATGCCTTCGGCAATAAAACTCACTTGTTGCCAGTTTTTCTGCAAATAACTCAGCTCTCTCATTTGCCAAAAGTCAAAAACATCCTCGAAAATAACCGGCGTATTGGGCATGCCCTTTTCTTTGTGTATAACAGCTTTGACAATAGTATCCTGTTCACGGCAAATCAAACGCACGGAATCACAATTACTGAACACCACCAGATCAGCGTTTGAAAAAGGGGAAATCTCATGAGCAATGTAGACCATCGGGCCTGTTTCTATGAGCGGATGTTGCAGCTGAGGAGATACCTGACTTTTAAACATGTAATAGGCGTATTTAGGCTGTCTGAAACAATCCATTTGGCCACCCCAATAAGGATCCGGATGATAGCCTCTCTGATGGTCAAAGGAATGCCATTGAGCTCCTCCTATAAACTGACGGCTGGTTTGGAACATTTCGTCGTAGGATTGAGCCAAAGATAGCGCCTGAACCAATTGCGGCAATTCTCCCCAGCTTCTGGAGGCCCTGTTGTTGTTGTTTTGGGCGTACCAATCATCTACGTTTTCGCCAAATTCCCTGGTAAAAATGCATTGTTCTGCAGCTCCTTCGTCCTTGGGCCAGCCGTAAACCACTCCGTAATGTTGGGCAACACCTTCGGAATGCATATCGGCTACAGCGAGGGGAGCTCCCGGATAAGGGAATTCATTTTTGGTAATTTCTAAGGCTTTCATAGAAAAGTCCAGAGGGAAACGGGTTTCATTCAAAATAGGTTCCCATAGTATAACCGAGGGATGATTCCGGTCACGGCGTATCATCTGCGTAACATCGTTCAATACGTATTCCTGAAACTGAGGATCTCTGTTCCAATACTGCCAGCCGGGAGTAGCTACTATCATAAAAATTCCCAACTCGTCGCAGGCATCCATAAAAGCAGGGTCCTGGGGATAATGGGCAGCACGGATGATTTCACAACCGGCTTCCCGCAGCTTTTTTACATCCCTCCAATGTTGTGAATTGGGCATAGCATTGCCTACATAGGCAAAATCCTGATGTCGGTTGGTGCCTATCAATTGACCGTAAGGCTTGCCATTGAGCCAGAAGCCCTCTTTCCCCTTAAATTCTGCCAGACGAATACCAACACGGCTTATGCCTCCGTCCAGCATGGTTTTGCCCTGTCTGAGCAGAGAATGCACCCGATACAAATAGGGAGAAGCCGGAGACCATAAATTCGGTCGTTTGACTTCGATGAATTGTTTAATGCTCTTCTTTTCGCCTGCCTCCAATCTCAGGCTGTTCTGTACTTTTTTTACCAGCTTACCTTCGGCATCATATAAGGCCGTTTCCAAAACAACAGCTTGTTTCTGTCCGTCTTTGTTGGCTATCTCGGTGTCCACAAAAACCTGAGCTGATTTTTCGGAAATATTATCGTAATGAACAAAAACACCTCCTCCGGCTACCTGGTGGCTTTCCACCACAGGATCCGTGATATGTACAGGTGCTTTGGCTATCATCCATACATCCCTGTATATTCCTCCATGATAGGCAAAATCCAAGGTATATTGCGTTTTGCCCGGAGGATAGGATTTGTCGTCACTGTTGTCAGCACAAACTGCAATCAGACAGGTATCGCCGGCCTTTACTCCAAATTCATTCAGATTGACAGCAAAAGGCAAATAACCTCCTGTATGCTCCAATACTCGTTTTCCGTTGAGATAGACTGTAGAGCGCCCCATTACGGCCTCAAAATACAACTGGATTTGTTGTCCCTGCAAAGACGCATCCGGGACAAAACGTTTTCTGTACCAGGCTTTGCCCTGGTAATTGCGTCCGCCACTGCCTTCGGCAGGCATCAGCTGAACGCTGTGAGGTAAATTCACTACCGGCCAGGCCTGATCATCAAAATCTAACTTTTCTGCAGCCTGAATATCCCCCCTGTGGAATCTCCAACCGGGATTGAAATTATACACCGAACGCCCACTACCTTCCAGGGGGAAGAAACCGGCTATGGCTATTTCAGGTTGGTAGGCCTGTATGGCAGTTAAGGAAAAAAATAAGGAAACAAAAACAACTAATTTTCTCATTATAAATAGCTTTATAGGTATAAATCTTTACTGCTTCTCCAGCCAGTTTTCCACATCAGCCAGCCTTTCTTTGGGGCTAACTTTCAGACGCAGCAATTTGCCGTCCTTCAATTCGGCTTCTATGGTAGTCCGGCCCGGGGCATGTAATTTAAAATGCACATCCCAGTCTGCCGGCCAGGCAGGAAAAAGCAAAATACGTTCTCCCTCTGTTTGCAGTAACATCTCCTGCAAGCCTATCATGGCACTGCCTCCCCAATTGTGATCGGGTGTCCAGTCAAAGCCCGGCCCCCAGAAACAGGGGAAACGATGCTCTGAATCCTTGAATTTCATCAGGGTCAATTTCTTTGCTTCTTCTCTTAAACCCAAACAGGCAGCAAAAATATTGTATTGTTTCCAGCCCACATGGCTGTAAAACTTCTGCACATCCGGGTCCTGCCAATAGGTATTGATGGCCACCTCTTTGTCTTTAGAGGCCACGTTGTACATCCGCCAGGGGAACACAGGATACAACTGCGGAGCCTCAGTATTGTTTATTCTCTCCCAATGCAGAGCCGGAGCAATAACTTTCTTTCCTTCAAGCTCCCGGAAGCTGAGAGGCGGTATGGTTTGGAGCATCTTTTCCCAACGTTGTCGTTGATCTGAACTCAGATTATCCAAGGCCAGCAAAGATTCCAGCACCACTGTAAGTCCGGCAATATAAGTGGTTGAATTGTAAGCCATCTTATAGGTCTCACAGGCTGAGCTAGGATACAAAACCAACTGCCCGCCGGCATTCAGTTCCTTGCTACCCCGCTGACGGGCCAGATAGCGATAGTGCTCATCGAAAAAAGTAAGCGAACTCTCAATAAATTCCATGTAGGGATTGATGTCGCTGCCTGCATAGCGATGGCTTTCGAGTATCATCATACAAAACTCCAGTACTGTCTCCCATTGGTATTCCAACCAGGCATTATACTCCATTCCCGGATCGTAGTTTTCGGGGCGCTTCCATCCGTATTCGCTGGGATTGGGCAATCCAAAATGTTCCATCTGTTCTGTATAACAAGCTCCGTCGTGTCCCCAATAATGCTTACTCCGTAATTCGGCGTTTTTAAGGCTTTTGCGATAAAATTCAAATTGAGGAATCATTAAGTCAAAATCCCCGCTTTTAAGCATACCAAAATACACCAGACGTTGATTCTGAGCCGTAAAGGTTCCACCTCCCCAATTGCGGAAATCAGGCGTGAAAGGCCGGTCTTCACGCACGTAAACGGGATCGAACGTAAACAGCCCGCCGTTGAATTTGGTGGGAGCCTCACCCCTCAGGTTACAGGCCAGCATATAGCGGAATAATTGATAATTACGACCCACTTTCCAGCTTTCTTTATCCTGCTGTCCCGGATCTATACGAACAAAACTTCGCTGCCAGAAATCTTTCCACCAATCGGCTGAAAGCTTTTTATCCTTAGGGCTGTTCATTCTGCTTCTGATACTGACTATACCGCTTTTCCAGCTATCTGGTTCCTGAGTACTGTGCAAAACCAACAGAATTTCCTGATTTTTGGACGCTTTCCTGCTTTCCAGTCTCCAGGCTTTAAAATCCGTATCCGCATAGACGGCACTTAGCGTGTCTTTGAATACAAAATTATCACCACTAAGTTCACCGCCAAAACAAAGATCGGACAATGGATCTGTCATTTGATCCTTGACCGCTTCCATGCCCTGTTGCTTAACCACCACATCAAACATGGTACCTGAGGAGGGATTTTGATGATAAAAAACAATTCGGTTTTCGTTTACATCAACCTTGTCGGCACTGGTCTTTAAACCGGCCGGAGAAGCCCATTTATAGGAATTGCTCTGACTTTCGTTTTTACGGAGCAATCTGTCGCGATAACGCCAGTTTTCGTAAGAGATTATGACTTTACGGGGACTGGAAGAACGAATATCCAGATGTATGACCGGTTTAAATACATCTGCCCAGATATCAATATCGACTCTTTGACCCTTGCTGCCGGCCTGTATATTGACCAAGCCCTGACTCAGCCTGAGACATTGCACAAAATCTACACTATCCAGTGGCTGGTCCGTAAAACTCAGGCGTATACGACCCGATTTGAGAAAACAACTGTTTTCATCAAAGCTGCCGCTGCGCGAAAAATAGACCAGCAATTCCCCCTGCTCCACCCAGACATTCATACCTATGTCTCCTCCTCCACAAGGCATTGATTCATCAGATCCCTGACTTTGAGAAGTCCAGCTCAGTTCATATTCTTTCAATATATCCCGCCCTGGTTTGTCAAAACCAAAAGACCACTGCGATAAAAGAAGCAGACTTAAAAAAAGGTGTTTTTTATTCTTCATGCTTACTTAAGATTTTTATTTCGTTCTCCGTCCAGTTATCGGTTCTGAAAGAAGAAACGGGCTGGCCGTTCACTCCAAACAAATCGCCCTCAGAGCAATTGTCAAAGGCATAACGAGCCGCCACGGGCTGAGGAACCGAAGCAGACCAAAGCTGAATCTTATCCCGGTTGATTTTTGCCTGAGCCGGGTAAAAAACCTTATCCCGGCCGGCTATCCAAAAATGTTTCAGGCTGCCCGTCGTCCTGTCCAGGCCCAGACCGGCCCTGTCAAAACTCAGCACGAGTACGCTGTCTCGCTGCTCACAAAGAGCATAACGAGGGCTGCGGAATTCAGGGTCTTTCAGACCATAGGTGCCGGAAAGTGCCAAAACTGCAAGACGTTCTCCAGCCTGTTGCTTTTTTCTCGGATGAATATCGCTTATCAGGCCTGCATCCATCAATACAGCCATACCGCAATTTGGAATCAAATCTTCGGCCTGAGCCTGAGCTTCCCTGATCAAAGCAGAATTCACCACTTTTTCACCCTTAGATCTAATCAGGCTATAATCGTAAGGGGCAATTTGACAATAATAAAAAGGAAATTCGCCTATTCCCCATTCTTTACGCCAAGATGAGACCATTTGCACAAACAGTTCTTTGAAACTTTCGGGCCGGTCGGTGTTAGATTCTCCCTGATACCAGATACAGCCTTTTATGTTAATACCCAAAAAGGGATGAACCATCCCGTTGTATAAGGCTGTTGCGGTACGATTTGAGGAGCGCACTTCCTCCTGAGTCAGTGGAACAGGCAAGTCCGATAAGCCTTTCAGACTTTCAGCGCTCATCCAGGCTTCGATAAAAGAACCACCCAGACTGCTGTTTATTAAACCGACAGGCACCCCCAAGAGTTCGCGCAAATAACGGCCGAAATAATAGGCGGTGGCACTGAAATTGGCTGTCGTTTGGGGAGATGCTTCCTGCCATTGGCCTTGTACATCCTTTGCTTCAGAAGCCAAAGCTGCTCTTTTTACGGTAAACAAGCGTAACTGCTCGTCTTCTGACTGCAGAATGTCTTGCAGGCTGCCTTCAATCCCCTGAGCAGGATAACCTTTCAGAGGCATTTCCATATTGGACTGGCCGGAACAGAACCAAAGTTCTCCGATTAAAATATTCTCGAGCAAAAGTTTTTCGCCGTCGTCCAAAAGAATGGTATAGGGGCCGCCGGCAGCAGGAGTATTCAATTTAGATTCCCAATATCCTTCCGGATTGGTTCTGATTTTAACTTGCTTATTGCTCCATGATGCTTTGATCTTTATTTGGATATCAGGATCAGACCAACCCCAAAGTTTTATTTCCTGCTTTTGTTGCAACACCATATTACTCGAAATAAAGGCAGGCAAACGTAGCTTAGCCTCTGCTTTTTCGGGCAGTACAAAACATAAGATTAAAAGAAATAAATAAGTGGAATATTTCATAGCATCAGGGTTGAGGTTTGGCCATTAGTAATTTTATATCCCCTTGAATTCCTGACTCTTGCAAATATTCAACCGGAAAGTTTTGTAAACTGAAGCCCTCTCGCGAATGAGGTCTTTTCACTCTCCATACACGGGCATTCGTCCAGAAATCATCCTCTTGAATCAGTTTGTGATTGACAGCCTGCACTCTATTGTACCAGGTATTGGCAACATTGATTTTTAACTCGTTTTCTCCGGTTTTCAATGCGGAGCTTACTTCCAACAAGTAGGGTTGAGCCCAGACTATACCACAGGATTTTCCGTTCAGAAAAACTTCGGCCATCACATTAACACTATCGAATTTTAGATATATTTTGTCTGCCTGGGGTTTTTTGTCAAGTCTGAAGGTAGAACGATATTCTGCTATACCTGCATAGTATTTCAGATCCATATCTTCTGACTTTCTCCAATCGAACAAAACCGGACTTTCCATACTCTTGTCAAGTGCACTAAAACGGATATTCCAGGAATCTAATTCCAAGTCAGTAGTCAAGCTGGTTTCCGATTGATTGCTGCTTTCCTGTTTCGTTTTGTTCCGTAAAACGACAAAACCCGACTGGGCAGAAGCCAACTCCAGTTGAATTATTGTTCTGCCTTGTTCTATGCGCCAATTTTTAATTTCTGTAATCCCGGTAGTTTGAGGATCAAACCACTCTGGTATTCGTCCTGCTCCACGCAAGGAAATTTCAATCTTTCGAATTGAGTCGGGTTGATTGGATATAAACCAAATGTCAGTTTCTCCATCTCTGCGATGATTCCAGGCAAGATCATATATTTCCCTGCCCTGCAAATCTTTGAACAGGATATCGGCTTCCAGCCCGAAGCGATTCATATTTTCTTCTTCGAAAGGTAAAAGGCAGGCTTCTTGTTTAGCCTTTATCCAGATAGCCGAGGTCAATTGCTCCAATTCCTTGTTGCGTTGCTCCTTTTGATTATAATCCGGAATGCCGGTCGGGCGTTCAGAAGGCAAGAGCACAACTACTCCGGCGTCTTGTAATTCTTTTATTTTTCGGGCTACTTCGAGGCTCATGTAACTGGCATCGGGAGCCATTTGATGAGGCTCGGGAAATACCAGCACTCTGTAGCTGGCACCACCCGGCAAGATCATACGGCCGTTTTCGGCACGGGCCAAACGCAAGAAGACATCCCTGTTGAAAGAATCGTATTTATAGCCCCTAAGGGGATCTATCCATTGATCGGCCTTATACATATTGGCCGAAGCCGTTACATTGACCGATGTAGAGTGCATGGGTACACCTTTGTTTGCTGTGCGAAGCTTTTCAGAGACAACAGCTTCCTCTCCAAACAAGCCGGGTAAGGAAGCCACCAGCCTATCGGGTAAGATGGCCCTGCGGGGAAGTTCCTCTCCGGTAAACACCGCAATATCGTTAACAGGAACGCCTTGCTGCAACATGACCTGACAACGATTGATGTAATTGATCCATTCCGCTGCATAAGGCCACCAGGTTTGTCCTCTTTGCATAAATAAACCTATACCGTCCAGGGTCATACCCGGATATTTTCCAACAAAGGGATGGTGACAATACACGTGAAAAAACAATTTATTCATTCCCTGAGCAAAATTGAAATCGCCCAGTGTTTTGACCGTACGGGGATGTTCATTCCATTCGCCTCTGAGCTGAGTAAAGCCTTCGGCCTGAACGATATTTTTACCGTAAATATGCGCTCCTGAAATTGCATCTGCCATATCATTGGGCTTATCGTGAGTAGGACTGTCCAGCCAATACTCTCCCATGGGCAAATCCACCTGCTGATAATGCAGCATTCCGTCGCTAAGCATGGTGGGAGAAACACATTCCGAAGAAAATACGCAATTTTTCTCCTTAGCCAACTCACTCATAGTTGCAAAAAACACTTCGTTGATTAGCTCTGCTACTGTCCGGCGAATGTCCAGCAACACACTTTCCGAAATTTCAGCACTACCAATGGGAATACCGGCATAAAGGGGTAAAAAGGGCAAGAGATCGTAGGAACGGCGTTGACGGAATTCTTCCAGAAATTTAGGAGTCCAGTTTTGACTGCCACACTCCCAGCTGTCGGAATGCATGTTGGTCAGAACCCTTTTTAGCAGTTTTTTGTCTACATGCTTGTAAACTGCACCAAACCAATTGTCAAACTGAATACGAACAGCTTCGGGATTGAATTTATCGCATTCCAATCCCCTGGCTCCTCCTCCGGTTTCATTCTCATGTCCTGTAGAAGTATGTCCCATTCTCAATATCAACCAGTCGCCCTGTGGCAGGTCAAGATTGTTCAGGTTTCCGGACTCATCCATTTTATCACTGATGTTGATAATATCTCCGGGCTGAACACTGTTAGCCGTCGACAAATTGTATTCTGTGGTTCGCTGGCTTAAACGCCATACCACTCCGCTTTTGCCTTCGAAATTTTCTATCAACGGCCGGCTGTTGAGCCTTATTTTGGTAATACTAAGTTCAGGTTTCCATTTGGCCGGATCAATATCTTCGGCAGCAGGTTCCGTACCCTCGGGTGACCAGTAAAAACGATAATACCTGGCTGTGGTTTCGGGCAAAGTGTAAGTGGCATCTGCATCAGTATCCTGCCAGCCCCGGCGGGCAGGAACAAGTTGTTTGATTTGGCGAAAATTTTTGCCGTCATCGCTGACAGCCACACGCAAACGATGCGCCTGAAAGTTATTGCCTCCCGTCACAATAGAGAGTGAGCGGGCAGTAAAGGGCTGATCAAAAGTATATTGAATCCAGCAATCTTCCTTAGCTTTGAAACGGCCTGAGCCATCGAGCAGATAGCTTAGTTCCTGTTTATCACTCGAGCTGACTTTCGGACGGAGAATTTCGCTGCTCTCCAATGCAGGAGCAGGCAGGGCAAAAACAGCAATATCGCGGTAGTAATCAATTTTGGTTTTGGGTTTTTCCAATTTGAGTTGTCCAATCTGTCCACCATTGACGAGGGTTTCGGAATAAACAACCTTTTGCATGGACAGCTCAGGAGTAATCCAGGGACCGCCGGCAAGGGCAAAGCCATCGGAAATATGCAGACCCATTTTCAGTCCCAAACGATCGGCTTCTTCCATGGAATAACGCAACATCTCCCACCATTCATCCGATAACTGCAACACCGTATTGGACATATATTGAACCCTCGAGGAATCGCGTATCGGCATTAAATAGGCCCCTTCCAGACCAATTTCTTTCATGGCCTCCAAATCGGCTTTGATGCCTTCTTTGGTGACGGCTCCATTGATCCAGTACCAAAAGATCCAAGGCCTGGCAGAATCGGGAGGATTCAAAAAAGCTTTATCAAGGGGATCTGTCTGTCGACAGGAAAAAATACCCAGGAGCAAAAAGCTCAGTAAGACTATGCCGGTTTTTTTCATATTGCTTATTTTTTTTAATTTCAATGTTGCCTGTCGCGATGTTCTCTAAGGCAGGCCAAAAAACTGTGTTACAAGCCCTCTATTCTGTAACGAACATGGGTTTTCTTTACAATATATTTTTTCAACACACCCGGTCCGCAACTACTGTTGCCCAAACCCAACAGCTGAGCATCTATGGAACAAATCACCGCTTTTCGTGCTTGCAAATCAGTATAATGACGTGTATTGCTCAAGTCGGTAGCCAGGTAAGACAGAGCAGAAAAAGCAAAAACATCTTCTACAGCTTTGATTTTTAAACCCTTATTTTTGCTGTTCTTCAGAATCAGGTATTGCGTTTCCTCGTGATTTCCGCTTTCCTGAGGTCTGGGATAGGGAAACAACTGATCGGCCACTGTTGATGACCACAGGCCGGTTCGCATGCCAGTTTTACGGTCGGGATAAGTTTCCTCAGGTCCCAGGCCGTACCACTGTAGTTGCTGCAAATCTTCGGCAAAAGCCCAGGCTACTCCCAGACGCGGCAGTACCGGCAATTCTCCTTCGGGTTTAAATTGATGTTCGACATCTATACTGCCGTCTCCTCCTACTCTGTACATAGAAGTACAGCGTATTGCACCTTTAAGGTAAGTATAAAGGCTCTCCGTTTTGATTTCGGCCAGGCCATCGGGCATAAGTTTACAGTTAAAGCTAAGCAGCTTCCTTTGAGGTGTTGCCATCAAATGAATGTTCCAGTCTTTGGCCAGCCAGTTGCCGAAACCGGCATCGTTGTCGGTAGGTGCCCTATATGCCTGAAAATTCGGCTGAGGAAACAGTGCTTCCCCACGAGAGAGCATTTCCTGCTGTTTATATACCAGCGAAACCAAGGCTCCTGTTTGTTTGTCCCATTGCTGAGAAAAATCCTTGCCCTCTACGATAAGGATCTGTTCTTTATCGTTGAGTCTGATTCTTCCTTTTTTGAGCTCGGGAGCCGTCAAATCGGCCTTTTTCAGACAAAATTCTTCCCAGGCCGTTTCATGGCCTTTTTTGGCCCACAGAGCCTCTTCTTTGAGCAGTAGGCTCAAAAACAGACGCACATCGCCCCGGTATTTTTTTCCAAAACTCAGCGGAAGTTCCAGTTCATGGCTATTTCCCGGCGCAACTGCGGGCAAATCCATGTTTCCTGTTTCTATGGTTCTTCCATCGGCAG
>JAQUTN010000111.1 GCA_028694375.1 Bacteroidales bacterium | reverse complement strand
AAATACGGCAAGGATAAAAAACCCAGGGCTCTTCCCGGTCATAACTTAAGTCTTGCCACTTTGGGTGTGTTTATTCTTTGGTTTGGCTGGTTCGGATTCAATCCGGGATCACAGCTGGCTGCTTCGGGAGAAGTAAATCGGACAGCAATATCGCATATTTTTCTGACTACTAACCTGGCCGCTGCAGCAGGCGGAGTAGCATCTATGTTACTGAGCTGGATAAAATACAGGAAACCTTCTTTATCTATGAGCCTCAATGGGATATTGGCCGGCCTGGTGGGTATTACTGCCGGCTGTGATCTGGTCTCTGCCGGAGGCGCTGTACTTATTGGAGCTCTCTGTGGAATAGCTATGCTCTATTCGGTTGAATTCATAGATAAAGTACTCAAAATTGATGATCCGGTGGGCGCTTCTTCGGTACATGGCGTTTGTGGAATATTGGGCACACTGTTAACAGGTTTATTTGCCACCGAAGGGGGGTTGTTATACGGTGGAGGTTTCGGCCTGTTAGGTGCCCAGTTTTTCGGAGCACTCAGTATCGGACTTTGGGCTGCCACAATGGGCTTTCTATTATTCAAACTGCTCAGTAAGTTAAAAACCTTAAGAGTTCCGGCCAGAATCGAAGAAGAAGGCCTGGATATTTATGAACACGGCGAAACTGCCTATAACAACTAATTTTCTCACCCTTTTAACTCTATATTTTATGTCAACATTACGATTCAATGTGGTAGAAACTGCCTTCGCCAAGAAGGAAAAACAGGTTGAAGCTCCAGGAAAAGCCTCCTCTTATTTTGGTTCCAAAGTCTTCAACAGAGAAAAAATGTTCCGCTATTTACCGGAAAAAGCCTACAAAGATCTGACAGATGTCATTGACAACAATGCTTCGCTGAGTCACGAACTGGCAGACGCCGTAGCTGCAGGAATGCGCAAATGGGCTCTGGAAATGGGAGTTACCCATTACACACACTGGTTCCATCCCCTGAACGAAGGAACAGCCGAAAAACACGATGCCTTTTGTGAACCCGACGGCAAAGGCGGTGTAATTGAAAAATTTTCGGGCAAACTGCTCATACAGCAAGAACCCGATGCTTCGAGTTTCCCCAGCGGTGGTATCCGCAACACCTTCGAAGCCAGAGGTTATTCAGCATGGGATCCCTCCTCGCCTGCTTTCATCGTTGGCGATACCTTATGCATTCCAACTATCTTTATTGCCTATACCGGGGAATCACTCGACTACAAAGCACCTCTGCTCAAAGCCCTCGAAGCCGTAAACAAGGCCGCGACCGCTGTCTGTCATTATTTCAACGAAGATGTCAAGAAAGTGTATGCCTACCTGGGCTGGGAACAGGAATACTTCTTGGTGGACGAAGGCTTGTATGCCGCCAGACCCGACCTGCTACTGACCGGTCGCACACTGATGGGACATGAAAGTAGTAAAAATCAACAGCTGGAAGATCATTACTTCGGAGCCATACCAACCAGGGTGATGGCCTTCATGCAAGAATTGGAAATAGAAAGCCTCAAATTGGGAATTCCGGTCAAAACCCGGCACAACGAAGTCGCTCCCAATCAATTTGAGCTGGCTCCCGTTTTCGAAGAATGCAACCTGGCCAACGACCACAACCTGATGATTATGTCCCTGATGCGTAAAGTATCGCGCAAGCACGGTTTCAGAGTTCTATTACACGAAAAACCCTTCAAAGGCATCAATGGCTCGGGTAAACACAATAACTGGTCTCTGGGCACTGATACCGGTATTTTGCTCATGGCCCCCGGGAAAACTCCCGAAGAAAACCTGCGCTTCATCACCTTTGTTTCCAATGTACTCAAAGCCGTACACAGGCACAATGCCCTGCTCAAAGCCAGTATTTCGTCAGCCACCAACGCCCATCGTCTGGGAGCCAACGAAGCCCCTCCGGCCATTATCTCGAGTTTTTTGGGCAAACAGGTCAGCGCTGTGCTGGAACATTTGGAAAACAGTGACGAAGAAGATTTCAATCTTTGTGGCAAACAAGGCTTGAAGCTTGACATTGCCCGTATTCCCGAACTCTTGATGGATAACACCGACCGCAACCGCACCTCGCCTTTTGCCTTTACCGGCAATCGATTTGAATTCCGGGCGGTGGGTTCATCTGCCAACTGTGCTTCGGCCATGCTGGTACTGAACGCTGCTGTTGCCGAACAACTGCAACTGTTCAAAACCGAAGTCGATAAACTGATAGCCGAAGGCAAAGATAAATTTGCAGCCATAGTCGAAGTGGTAAGCAAAGACGTCCGCGAAAGTAAGGCCATCCGTTTCGACGGTAACAATTATTCTGATGCCTGGAAAAAAGAAGCAGCTAAACGTGGTCTGAATTGCGAAACCAGCGTTCCTCTTATCTTCGATGCCTATTTATCACAAAGTAGCGTAGATATGTTCGAATCTACTCATGTCATGAATCGTAAAGAGCTCGAAGCCCGCAACGAAGTAAAATGGGAAACCTACACTAAAAAAATTCAGATTGAGGCTCGCGTATTGGGCGACCTGGCCATGAATCACATCATCCCTGTGGCTACCCGCTATCAAACTTCACTGATTGAAAACGTTTACAGAATGCGCGATTTGTTCCCTGCCGACAAAGCAGCCGTCTTGTCTGCCAAAAACCTGGAGATCATCGAAGACATTGCACAACGCACTATCTTTATCAAAGAAAAGGTTGATGCCATGGTCAATGCCCGAAAAGTGGCCAATAAAATAGAAAACGAGCGTGAAAAAGCCATTTCCTACCACGACAAGATTTTCCCCATGCTCGAAGAAATCCGTTACCACATCGACAAACTGGAATTGATCGTCGACAATGAAATGTGGACTCTTCCCAAGTACCGGGAACTCTTATTTATTCGATAAGTTTGGGTGATACTGTAAGCTTAGATTTCTGGCAGAAGGGCAGCCTTGAAGGCTGCCCTTCTCAACTACTTTATGCCACATATAAAAATGTTTAATCACTTGTTTATCTATCTTTTATCTTAATGATTTATAAACAACTAATGTTGCTGTCCCAGCTATGTCCCCTTTATCAGATTTGCTTTTCAAAACTTAAATGCCGACCTTTGTGGTTTTTTTATTATGCTCAGTGACGTTCGTCTCAAAGACCTGGAGGAACTCTACGATACACCCATAGTTCAGCAAAGCAGTTTCTGGTCTTCTTTAAAAAACAATCTTGGATTTAAAACCCTTGCCATCGATTTTAGTTCCGTAAAATCCTCTCTGTACAATAGTCCTTCGAAAGAGGGCAAGGTCGTTTCTGACCTGCTGGTGGTACTGCAACAAATTGATGCCCGTCACGCCATAGCTCACATCCCCTACGGGCCCGAGCTGGAGCCCGACGAAGAATTGCAGGGCGAGTTTCTGGAAGAACTCTCCGAATGCCTGCGTTCTTTTCTTCCTCCCTCTTGTTTTTTGATACGTTACGACCTCTGCTGGGAATCGTATTGGGCCAAAGACCTAAGCAATTACGACGACAAGGGCCTGTGGATAGGAGAACCCCAAACAGCGGCACAGGAATTGCGTTTCAACATTAACACAAACTACTGGAATTTTCAAAAAGCCACCTACAATAACCTGCCATCGAGCACCGTCTTTTTGGATATCAGTAAAGAGCCTGAGGCCCTTTTGTCGGGCATGAAACCTAAAACACGCTACAATATCAGGCTCTCTCAAAAAAAAGACCTGCAAATTCACTCCATCGGCCTGGAAAACATTAATATTTGGTACGAGCTCTACCGCGAAACCGCTGCCAGGAACCGACTCTACCTTAACAATATAGAATATTTCGAAGCTGTGCTAAAAGCTAAAACCCAACAAGCTCAAACAGCCGTACAACTTTTGTTGGCCGAATGGCAAGGCAAAGCCCTGGCTGCACTGTTTTTAGTAATTTCGGGCGACAGGGGCTCCTATCTCTACGGAGCCTCCTCTTCGGAACATCGCAACCTTATGCCCACTTATGCCCTGCAATGGGAAGCCATCAAACTTTCCAAACAACAGGGTTGTACCCAATACGACATGTTCGGTATTGCACCCAGTCCTGATCCCTCCCACCCGCTTTATGGCTTGTACAAATTTAAAACCGGCTTCGGCGGAAAAATTCACCACAGTCTGGGTTGCTGGGATTATCCCCTGGATCAGGAGAAATACCAGTTTTTCAAGGCTTCCGAGCTGAGGGCACAAGGCTATCATTTAAACTGAGTCAACAGGTTTCAAAAAATTTCGCTATACTTGCGCCTGATATGGGAACCAAAAAACTCTATATAAAAAACATGGTCTGCGAGCGCTGCAAGATGGCAGTAAAAGATCTCCTGCAAAAACACCGGATAGCTTCGCACACTGTAGAATTGGGCGAAGTCAGCCTGTCATCGGAACTCAGTCCTGAACAAAAACAAGACTTGGAAAAGGACTTAGTAAAACTTGGCTTTGAACTGATTGACGACAAAAAAAGCCGCCTGATACTGCAAATCAAAACCCATATCATAGAATTGGTTCAACAACACAATGCCCAACTCAGCAGCAATCTGTCCGATTACCTCAGCGATAAGCTGCATCTGGATTACAACTACCTGAGCAGTCTGTTTTCGGAACTGGAAAACATCAGTATCGAAAAATTCTTTATCGCCCAAAAGATTGAAAAAGTCAAAGAGCTGATGATTTACGATGAACTCAGCCTGAGCCAGATTGCCGATATGCTGCAATATTCCAGCGTGGCCTACCTGAGTAACCAATTTAAAAGAACCACAGGTTTCAGTCCCAGGCAATTCAAACAAATGAAGGGCAGCAAGCGCAAAGCCCTGGATCAACTCTAAACTTTACAAGTCTTTCAGAAAATATCGTAACAGCATTTGCTGATATATAACTGAACTTTGCAGACAAAAGAACAATACTATGTCTGCAACAAAAAAAACCTATCCCCTGCTCCATCTTTCCTGTGCCGGCTGTGCCGCCAAAGTAGAGCAAAACCTCAATAAATACCCCGGTGTCAGCAAGGCTGCCGTCAATTTTGCCAGCTCTGTGCTGAGCCTGGAATTCGATGCTGAGGCTGTCAGCCCGGCAGATCTCCGGCATAAAGTACAGGAACTCGGTTATGATTTGCTTATTGAATCTAATGATCAGCATCAAAAGCCTCGTCGCTCCGCCCTGGGCAAAGCCCTGGGAGCCTTGTTGCTGTCGATACCGGTTTTCGTCATTTCCATGTTTTATCCCGAACTTCCCGGGGCTCATTATTGGTTATGGGCTTTGAGCACACCTGTGGTATTGTGGTTCGGCAGAAATTTCTTTATTCGTGCCTTTAAACAAGTCCGCCGCTTTAGCGCCGATATGGACAGTCTGGTAGCCCTGAGCACCGGGGTAGCCTACGTGTTCAGTGTCATTCAGACCTTTCTCCCCCGGCTTTTATCAGAAACCGCGTTGTCGGGTATGGTCTTTTACGAAGCAGCCAGCATGGTCATTGCCATTGTTTTGCTGGGCAGGTACCTCGAAGAACGGGCCAAAGACAAAAGTGCTTCTGCCATCAGGCAGTTGATGGGCTTACAGGTAAAAACAGCCATGCTACTCAGGGCAGACGGTTCCAGCCTCGAAATCCCCGTCAAAAAGTTACAACAGGGAGACTTGATACAAATCAGAAGCGGAGAAAAATTTGCGGTCGACGGCAGCGTGCACAGCGGTTACAGCCTGGTGGACGAAAGTATGCTGAGCGGCGAAGCCCTGCCCGTTTACAAAACGGTGGGAGCCAAAGTCTTTGCCGGCACCATCAATCAAAACGGCAGCCTGGTTTACCGGGCAGAAAAACTGGGCAAAGACAGTCTGCTATCTCAAATTATTCAGCAGGTACAAGAAGCCCAAAACAGCAAAGCCAAAGTGCAGAAAAAAGCCGATAAACTGGCCGCTGTTTTTGTTCCCCTGGTTTTGTCCATTGCTGTTCTCTCTTTTGCACTCTGGTTGATTTTGGGCGGAGAGCAGGCGCTGAGCCTGGGGCTGAAAGCCTTTATAACTGTACTGGTTATTGCCTGCCCCTGTGCCCTGGGGCTGGCAACTCCCACGGCCATTATGGTGGGTATGGGCAGAGCAGCCCAACAAGGCATTTTGATCAAAAACGCCGAAGCCCTGGAAAAAGCCAAAAAAATCGATACTATGGTGCTCGACAAAACCGGCACCATCACCGAGGGCAGGCCACGAGTAAGCGATATTCACTGGTTGAACAAAGATGAATTATTAAAACCATTGTTGTTGACTATGGAAAAAACTTCCTCTCATCCCCTTTCGCAGGCTATGGTCGATTTTCTGGAAGGCA
>JAQUTN010000110.1 GCA_028694375.1 Bacteroidales bacterium | reverse complement strand
TTTGAATTACACATATACGGGAACCTTCTCTCAAAAGAATCTTATTCATAGTTCTTTTTTAATGTCGATTTTCTGAAACGCAGGTGAAAATATACACCACAAGCTATTAACAACAATATAGAAGGTAATAGTTGCCAGGAATATTTTCCTACTCCCAACAGTTCGGGATCTGTTTCCAGGTAAGTATTTTTTTCGGTAAAATGGAACACTACAGAAATGGCGTTGTTGGCAAAATGTGCCGCAACAGGGACCCAAATCGATCCGGACCAGTAAAGCAGGTAACCAAACCACGCTCCCAGCAACAAACGAGGGACAAAACCATAAAACTGAAAATGTATCAAGCTGAAAACTATCGCAGTAATCCAAATAGCCCGGTGTATTCTGCCCTTAGTAGAGAAAATACTTTGTAAGCTTCCCCTAAAAAGCAATTCTTCTCCTAAACCGGCCATAATGGCTACCACCAGAAGCTGCCACAATAGATCGGACCAGGATTTGCCCTGCAGCATCAATTCTGTTGTATATTCTGCATTATCTTCGGCAGTCCTCATCCATTTTTCAAGTCCTGCCAAAAAGGAGGGCAGCTGTATGTCCTGATTCCAGCTTACCAAAAAATTAATCAGCGGTATGGCAGCCAACAGACTGAATACAGCCAACAAAATATCAAGTGGTTTGGCTTTGACCAGCTTTAAATAAGTGCTGTTTTTTTCGCCATACCAATAGTTTAACAAAAAAGGAGGAAGAATAAACACCATGAGAGTCTGCAAACCTTGCATCAACAAAAGAAAAGAAGGATTGCTCATTTGGGTGTTCAATTCAGGATAAAGCTGATCAAAACTTATACTACGACTGAGTAGTAAAAAAAGGCCGAGTAGTAAGGGGCTCAAAAATAAGGCAATTATCGTTATGGCTATCAGCGCAATAAGTCTTAATCCCGTTTTGCTTCTATCTATCTTTATCATGCGATGAGCATTTTTTTGCAAACCTAATTCAAAGTTTTGTCAATTCAAAGATTAAGAGTATTTTTGCGTCTCTAAAAAAAACACCTTTACAAATAACAAGCAGTAGCGCAAAGTAGTGATTTGCAATGCTTGTTCGGCAAAAGGACTGGTTCAAACATCAACAACATGAATGTAGAAAAACAAGTCATTGATTCGGTCAATGCAAGTATCAAAATCAACTTAGTCAAAGCTGACTATCAGGAAAAAGTAGAAAAAACGCTCAAAACCTACCGTCAAAAGGCCAATGAACCTGGATTCCGCCCGGGAATGGTGCCTATGGGCCTCATACAAAAAAAGTACGGCAAGGCCGTTCTGGCTGAAGAAATCAACAAGATCGTCTCCGAAGCCTTGTATAATTACATCAAAGAAAACAATCTGAACATTTTGGGTGAGCCCCTGCCCAACGAACAACAAGCTCCCATGGACTTCAACACCCGCGAAGATTTTGAGTTTGTTTTTGATCTTGCGCTGGCTCCTGAACTTGATTTCACGATAAATAAAAAAGACAGCATCCCTTACTACAAAATAGAAGTAAACGACGACATGCTGGAGAAACAGATTAAATCGCTGGCCGGTCGCGGTGGAAATTACGAAAAGGTTGAAGAAGCTCAGGAAGGCGACACCATTAAGGGAGTGCTGACCGAGATTCCCGAAGAAGGCCAAAGTGATTCCGAAGATCTTGTCAGGGTTGAAGAAGCCATAATTCTTCCTGCCTATTTCAAAAACGAAGAGGAAAAGGCTGCAATGACGGGCGTTCATCCCGGCGACAAAGTCCGATTCAATCCTTATAAAGCCACCGAAGGCCACGAGGCTGAATTGGCTTCGATGCTGCACCTGCCCAAAGAAAAAGCAGTCGAAGTAAAGTCCGATTTTGAATTTGAAGTAAAAGAAATAAGTCGCTTCAAGGAGGCCGAACTCAACCAGGAACTCTTCGATCAGATTTACGGCAAAGACCAGGTTACTTCCGAAGAAGCTTTCCGTGCAAAGGTGAGAGAAGAAATCGAGGCTCAGTTTGCCCCCGAAAGCGATTATCGTTTTATGGTGGATGCCGAAAAGCAACTGGTTAAAAAACTCAAGGACGTGGAATTTCCGGTTGAGTTCCTGAAACGCTGGCTCCTGGTAGCCGACGAAAAACGCAATCCCGAAACCATAGATCAGGATATGCCCAAGATTATCGAAGAATTGAAATGGCATTTGATGAAAGAACAAATCATCAAACGCAACGATATTCAGGTAAGCGAAGCCGATGTCCTGGAAACCGCCAGAAAAGTAACCCGTGCTCAGTTTGCTCAATACGGCATGGCCTCTGTCCCGGATGATTTACTTAATAATTATGCCGCCGAAATGCTCAAGAAACCCGAAACGGCAAGGAACCTGAGCGACCAGACCAATAGCGCTAAGGTCGCCGACTATCTGAAATCTGCTGTTAAGTTGAATGAAAAGACCATAACAGCCGAGGAATTCAACAAACTTTACGAAAATTGAAAAGCATGAACGATTTTAGAAAATACGCCACCCGCCATTTAGGAATGGATGGAATGGCTTTGGATCAATATTCAAAAATTACCAGCAGCTATATTTCTCCTACTATTATCGAAGAAAGACAACTGAATGTAGCTCAAATGGACGTTTTTTCGCGCCTGATGATGGACCGCATCATTTTCCTGGGCACTCAGGTGGATGATTATACCGCCAACGTGGTACAGGCTCAGCTGCTTTACCTGGATTCTGCAGATCCGGGCAAAGATATTTCTTTGTACCTGAATTCTCCCGGAGGTGCTGTTTATGCCGGACTGGGCATTTACGACACCATGCAGTTTATTTCCAGCGATGTTTCCACCATTTGTACAGGCATGGCCGCTTCGATGGCTGCCGTTCTTCTGGTTGCCGGTTCCAAAGGCAAACGCTTTGCGCTGAAACATTCCAGGGTAATGATACATCAACCCATGGGCGGAGTTCAGGGCCAGGCCTCCGATATGGAAATCACGGTAAGAGAAATTCAGAAGATCAAAAAGGAATTGTATTCGATTATCTCCTCGCATTCCGGACAAAGTATTGAACAAATCGAAAAAGATTCCGACCGCGATTACTGGATGACTGCTACCGAAGCCAAAGAATACGGAATGATTGACGAGGTGATGTTGAAGAGCAAATAAAAATGGCCAAAACATCTACGGATAAGTGCAGTTTTTGCGGTAGATCACGCAACGAAGTTGAACTTTTGATTTCGGGCATCTCGGGTCATATTTGTGAAGAATGTGCAGAAAGGGCTCACGACATGAGCAAAGAAATTATCAGCTCATCAAAAAATCAATCCTTCAAACTCGAGGCTAAAGATTTACCCAAGCCCAAAGAAATCAAGACTTTTTTGGACCAATACGTTATTGGCCAGGAAGAAGCAAAGAAATTCCTTTCCGTTTCGGTTTACAACCATTATAAAAGGTTGATGCAAACAAAAAAGGATGACGAAGTAGAGATAGAGAAATCAAACATCATTATGGTAGGAGCCACCGGCACGGGCAAAACCCTGCTGGCAAAAACCATAGCCAAGAAACTGAAAGTGCCTTTTACCATTGTGGATGCCACGGTACTTACCGAAGCCGGCTACGTGGGCGAAGACATCGAGAGTTTGCTGACACGCCTGCTTCAGGTAGCCGATTACGATGTGGCTGCTGCCGAAAAGGGCATCGTTTTTATCGACGAAATAGACAAGATTGCTCGCAAGGGAGACAACCCTTCCATTACCCGGGATGTCAGCGGCGAAGGCGTACAGCAAGGCTTGCTGAAACTACTCGAAGGCTCCGTGGTGAATGTCCCGCCTCAGGGAGGCCGCAAACATCCCGAACAAAAAATGATTGCCGTAAACACTCAGCACATCTTGTTTATTTGCGGAGGAGCTTTTGACGGCATCGAAAAAAAGATAGCAGCTCGCCTAAATACACAGGTAGTCGGTTTTGGAGCCTCTAAGCAAAACACCCGCATAGACCGGGAAAATTTACTGCAATATATTGCTCCCCAAGATCTTAAGGCCTTTGGAATGATTCCAGAAATCATCGGCAGGCTCCCTGTGCTCACCTATTTGGAAGCCCTCGATCGTAAAGCATTGCGAGCTATCCTGACTGAACCGAAAAATTCCATCATCAAGCAATACCTTAAGCTTTTCGAGATGGACGGGGTGACTTTGAGCTTTGATACTGATGTCTTTGAATACATTGTAGACAAAGCTATTGAATTCAAGCTGGGAGCAAGAGGTCTGCGTTCCATAGCCGAAACCATTATGATGGATGTGATGTACGAAACTCCTTCCAAACAAAAAAAGAATATCCGTATAGATTTAAAATACGCTCAATCCAAAATAGAGACAGCTAATCAGACCAGACTCAAGGTCCAATAGTAGGTTTTATAAAAATAATTCTTGTTTTTTTCTTTATTTGTTGGTATTCTGAAAGATTTGTTTTTAAATTTGTTTTTAGCAATAAAAACCTAGCTATGGCAAAATCCAATCCTTTGGCAGAAAGTCTTAAATTGTATTTTGGATTCGACACTTTCAAAGGAAATCAAGAAGCTATCATCCGGAACATAATGGAGGGCAAAGACACTTTTGTGCTGATGCCGACCGGAGGTGGAAAATCTTTATGTTATCAATTGCCTTCCGTGCTTATGAAAGGTACGGCAATTGTAATTTCTCCTCTCATTGCCCTGATGAAGAATCAGGTGGATTCCATGCGTAATTTCAGCGACGAGGACGGAGTGGCTCATTTTATTAATTCTTCTCTGAATAAAGCCGCCATAGACCAGGTGCGTAACGATATTATGTCAGGCAAGACCAAATTGCTCTACGTAGCTCCTGAATCTCTGACCAAAGTGGAAAACATCGATTTTCTAAAACAAATTCCCATTTCTCTCTTTGCAGTGGACGAGGCGCATTGTATCTCGGAGTGGGGACATGACTTCAGGCCCGAATACCGGCGTATCCGCCCGCTGATCAACGAGATAGGCAGGGCGCCTATTGTAGCTCTGACAGCCACCGCCACACCCAAGGTGCAACACGATATTCAAAAAAACCTGGGAATGACGGAAGCCACTGTTTTTAAATCTTCTTTCAATCGTCCCAATCTTTTTTACGAGGTTCGAGCCAAAACCTCGAACATCGACAAAGACATCATCAAATACATAAAAGCTAATCCCGGTAAATCGGGTATCATTTATTGCCTGAGCCGTAAAAAAGTGGAGAAACTGGCCGAAACCCTTCAGTTGAACGGAATCAAAGCTCTTCCTTATCATGCCGGCATGGATTCACAAACCAGGACAGCCAATCAGGACGCTTTTCTAATGGAAAGGGTGGATGTCATCGTGGCAACTATAGCTTTCGGGATGGGTATAGATAAATCGGATGTACGCTTTGTCATTCATTACGATATACCCAAAAGCCTCGAAGGCTATTATCAGGAAACAGGACGTGCCGGACGCGATGACGGCGAAGGACATTGTCTGGTATTTTATTCCAACAAGGACCTGCAGAAACTCGATAAATTTATGCAGGGCAAGCCTATAGCCGAACAGGAAATTGGCAAAGAATTATTACTGGAAACCGCAGCTTATGCCGAGTCTTCGGTGTGCAGAAGAAAGTCTTTGCTTCATTATTTCGGAGAAAATTACGATAAAGAAAACTGTGGCAATTGCGACAATTGTATTAATCCCAAGAAACAAGTGGAAGCTCAGGAATTACTCTCTATGGTTTTGGAAACAGTCATTGCTGTCAAAGAGAAATTCAAAACAGATCATGTAATTGATGTTTTGTCAGGCAATGAAACCACAGACGTTGTTTCTTATAAACACAACGAACTGGAATTGTTTGGTATGGGAGCCGAAGAGGACGAAAAACTCTGGAATGCCGTTATTCGACAGGCTCTTATTGATGGTTACCTGGATAAGGAAATCGAGAATTACGGCTTACTCAAGATTACAGACGCAGGCAGAGACTTTCTTAAAAAACCTCGCAGTTTTAAGGTCACCGAATTGCTGGATTACGACGAAATGGAAGATGATATGCAAATGCACGGCAGTGCAACCAGTGCCGTGGATCCCATTATGTTTTCCATGCTCAAGAATTTGCGCAAAAAAATCTCCAAGCATCTCAATCTGCCTCCTTACGTTATTTTTCAAGATCCTTCCCTGGAAGCCATGGCCACCACCTACCCGGTAAGCATGGACGAATTGCAGAATATTCCCGGAGTGGGGGCCGGCAAGGCAAAACGCTACGGACAGGAATTTCTTTCGCTCATCAAGATTCACGTGGAAGAAAACGAAATTGAACGTCCCGAAGATCTGCGCGT
>JAQUTN010000109.1 GCA_028694375.1 Bacteroidales bacterium | reverse complement strand
CTTCTCAGCACCGCTTTTATCCATAATGTAAAACCGTTGGTCATAAACAATCAACTTATCCGGCTTTTTGAATAGACTTTGTGATTTTGTTTCCAACGGAATACACCATATAGAATCGCACAGGTCACTCAACATCATTCTGCCTGCAGGCTCTTTGATGTCGATTTCTTTTATTATTTGTTCGGACTTTTTTTCACAAGAATAAAAACCGATACAACTAACTACCAATATTATCCACTTCAACCTGGTCATGATATTTTATTTAAAGCTGATCTAACTAATGCGGGTTTCCCGCCCTTGTCTGTAATTTGCTGTTTATTATTCAACCACTTAGACCAACCCATTTAAATCCAGATAGACAAACTGGGGTTCTTCATCCAAAATCATAATTAATCTGTTATTCATCTGATCAAAACAAAAGCTATTAATTTTCATTCCAATATCTAATGTTCTTACATAATCCCCATTTTTTTCAAATACAAGCACTTTTGTGGGTCGCCCCACAAAGAGTTCTCCATTATTCCCTTTATAAATATTATCCTTGCCCTCTGCATAAAGCACTAGTATTTTATCATTACAAAAGGCCACATCATCATAATATCTGTATTTTTTTCCATCTTGTGCGTTCCAGTATTTACCATAAATGTTGTATTTTAATTCCCCATCCAGGGTACAAATAGTTATCAAATCATAATAATTGTAACATTCTACATAAATATTATTTTCTAACGATGCATCAAACGAAACACGTTTAACATCAATTTTTTTATGAGAGTATTTCATTGGCTTATACTCTCCTGTCTTTGGATTTATGCGACAAATTTCTTGATTGAAACTACTAGAAGGTGATACCATAATCATTTTTCCTATCAATAAACTATCATTGATAAACTTATATTCGTCGGGGAATTGTCTCTTTCCCATCTCCATAAAGACGGATGGAAGATACAGTGGATTCAAAATCAAACTATCAATATTGTATGTAAATACCGCATTTTTCCCATGGTCTGAAACAAGGAAGCTATTCTTTTGTTCATCAGTGAAGATATATCCCATGTTTGTGATTTCTCCCGGACCTCTTCCTTTATCTATCGAACTGATAATGTGCTTAAAAGAAGTCCGATCGAATATATGAATAAGTTTATTTGATGATCTTAAATCTGAGATAATGATATAATTATTCAAAAGATAGCACTGAACAATACTACTAAACATACTGTTTTCAAAGTTGATTGCCACCACTTTGTCTTTAACATTCAAAATATTTTCTCTGTTCTTTTGGTGTTTTTCTGTGTTAGGGTTCTGCACACAACTCAAAAAAAAAGTAAATATTGATAACCAATAGATTTTCTTCATAAGTTTCATTTCTGAATTTGACTTTTTGTTTTTAAAACACTTATGCGACAGAATCATAGATATAGTTCTCCGTCTTCGGGACGTGAAGTCGGAGAACTATATGTTAATGTTTCTTGATTTGTATTATTTTTGAGAGAATTAGAGATAACAATGCTACAATAACCCAAAATATAATTTGAATCTGAACACCTTCCCAATTTTCATCGCCAACAATTATTTTAAGACCATTAAAAAGAGCCAAAAAAAATGATACTATAACCGAATATCCCAAGTATTTATTAAGTATGGTTTTAAGATAGTGCCGCCATTCACTTTGTTTTTCCGTATATAACTCTGACGATTGTGGTGTATCCATAAAAAAAGCAGCACGTTGATTATAGTATTTTTTTATTGTACTCTGAGTAATCCAAACGACAAGTACTGTCCAAAGCGGAATAAATACTACAATCAGCGGATGAGGCCACTTTATACCTTTTAATACACATAAAAGCAACCAAATGCCCGCAAACAGAGATGCCGCAATGACAGAGCCTGTAATCATTTTTTTCTTGATAGGATTCATATGAATTATTTTCTGAATCTAAAAACATGTAAAAACAATGAAACGCTACAAATATAGAAATATGATTTTAATTATTTCCAACGATGAAAAAAAGGCTATAATGTCGTACACGCTTCCTGTAGTAGAAAAGGTCTTAATTTGCTCAAACATGGTTCACCACGGAAAAATTATTGAGCAAACTATCTGGGGCGAAAAAGCCAACTCAACACAGTACCCCTACATAGCAACCTACAATTTGAGGAAAAAACCGCAATACGATCCTGCTCTCTGCATCGATATTTTTCGAAACGGCGACATCGTGTTGAACAACACTTCCGCATCCCGCATCGCGTAAAATAAGTTTAAAATACGCTTGATATCTTGTTTTTTTTGAAAAGCTTTCGCTTTTGGTAAAAAAATCTGCTATTTTTGTGGAAAATATTTTCATTACTAACGGCGGATTATGAACGCCCTTTAATCCTTTATCATCATGAGAATCGGTAAATATTCTTTTGGCACAGGCGACCGTTTTGCCCACCAGGGCGAGGCTCAGCTGAATGCATTATTAAAAGCCCGCAAAGAGCTTGGTTTAGACATTACTCCCGTTTGGAACAAATCGAACCGCGAACATATGATCGTGCATTCATCGCCGGCGGATACACGCATCGAAGCAGACGCTGCCGTAAAAGCCCTGGGCTACGACGGCCCATATTTCGTTGATGCTGACCATATCAACATGTCTAATGTTGAAAAATTTGTAGATTCCTCCGACTTTTTCACCATCGATTTGGCCGATTTTATTGGCAAGAAAGCCGAACAAGCCGACATTGACGCTTTTGTAAAACGCAATGCCAAATACATTGGTAAACTAAGCATTCCGGGCATTCCCGAAGCATTTGAAATCACCGAAGACTTGCTGATCGAAGGAGCTAACAAATTTCTTTTTGCCGCCCAGGAAGCCGGTCGCATTTATCGCTATATAGCAGAACGCAAGGGAGCAGATAACTTTATCCCTGAAGTTTCTATGGACGAAGTGAACGATGCTCAGACCCCCATCGAAATGTTTATGATTCTAAGCGCCCTTGCCGGCGAAAATGTTCCGGCCCAAACCATTGCTCCGAAATTCACCGGCCGCTTCAACAAAGGTGTTGATTACGTAGGTAATGTAGCCCAATTTACCAAAGAATTTGAACAGGATTTGCTGGTGATTGATTTCGCCGTCAAGGAATTCGGTTTGCCCGACAACCTAAAACTGAGCATTCACTCAGGCAGTGATAAATTCACCATTTATCCGATTATGGGTGAACTTATCCGCAAATACGACAAAGGGATTCACGTCAAAACAGCCGGAACCACCTGGCTCGAAGAAATCATTGGCCTGGCTATGGCCGACGAAGAAGCACTGGATTTGGCCAAGGCCATTTACGCCGGCGCACTGGGACGTTTCGATGAACTCTGCGGCCCCTATGCCACTGTGATTGACATTGACAAAAAACAACTGCCCACACCCAAAGAAATCGAAAAATGGGACGGCGAAAAGTTTGCCAACACCTTGCGTCATATTCCGGGCAATCCCGACTACAACGCTAATTTCCGCCAGCTGATTCACGTAGGCTACAAAATTGCCGCCGAATACGGCAAAGAATACACCGATGCCCTCAAACGCAACAAAGCGGTTGTAGCCGAACAAGTTATCGCCAATATTTACGATCGGCATATTTTGCGCATGTTCGCTTAATTGCCATAAAAACATAGTTAATATGAACAAATTCACATTCGAAGACCTTAAAGGTAAGGTCTGTGTCCTGACCGGAGGTGCCGGTGTTATTGGTGCATCATTGGCAAGAGGCCTGGCCGCTGCCGGTATCAAAACCGCCATAGTAGATATCAACGAAGAAGCTGCCGTTAAACTGGCTGCCGAAGTCGAAAAAGTATCCGGAGTCAAATGCATCGGTATTTCGGCCAATGTATTGGAAAAAGAATCGCTCGAAGCAGCCAAGCTTACCATCAACCAAAAGTTGGGTAAGATCGATATCCTGATCAATGGAGCCGGAGGCAATTCTCCCAAGGCAACCACCGCGGTTGAGCAAATGCAAAAAGAAGACCTGAACGATTTGAGTAAAACTTTTTACGGTTTAGGCATGGAGGGTTTCCAACGAGTGTACGATCTCAACTTCAAAGGTACTTTGCTACCCACCATGGTCTTTACGCTGGATATGCTCGAAAGCGGCAAAGGTTGTGTGTTGAACATCTCCTCGATGAATGCTTATCGTCCCTTGACCAAAATTCCGGCCTATTCGGCTGCCAAAGCTTCTATCAACAACCTGACCCAGTGGATGTCGGTTCACCTTGCCAAAGTAGGCATCCGTGTCAACGCCATTGCTCCCGGCTTTTTCCTGACCAACCAGAACCGTTTTCTGCTCACGGACGAAAAGACCGGACAAGCTACTCCCCGCGGGCTTAAGATTATTTCCAATACCCCTATGGGAAAATACGGCGAACCCGAAGACCTGATCGGTGCCATGTTGTATTTACTGAGCGATATTTCTTCTTTTGTTACCGGTGTCATCATTCCGGTTGACGGAGGCTACAGTGCTTTTGGCGGAGTTTAGTATTAAAATAAACAGTTATGTTGTATTATAGCAGAGGCTCCAAAAACGACAGCATCGGTCCGGAAGAACTGAGGAAGATCCTCTACGAGGTTTTTGAGCGTTTAGGCCCCAAAAAGCGGGTATTGGGTCTTCCACCCGATTTTACCCGCTTCCATTCCTTTGCCGGACAAATTACCGAAATGGCCTGGGATTATTACGGAAAAGCTCTGACCGATGTGATGCCGGCCCTGGGAACTCATGTACCGATGACCGAAAAGGAAATAAAAACCATGTTTGGGAATATTCCTTTGAACCTGTTTCGTGTACACGATTGGCGCAACGACGTGGTAACCGTGGGCGAAGTGCCCGCTTCCTACGTGCACGAAGTATCCGAAGGCAAACTAAACTACGCCTGGCCGGCTCAGGTGAACAAGCTCTTGCTGAATCCGGAATTTGACTTGCTTTTGTCCGTTGGACAAGTGGTTCCGCACGAGGTTGTGGGCATGGCCAATTACAATAAGAATATTTTCGTGGGAACCGGCGGTTCCGAAGGCATCAACAAAAGCCACTACATCGGCGCCACCTACGGAATGGAACGTCTTATGGGCAGAGCCGATTCGCCGGTACGCAAAGTGCTGGAATACGCTTCCAAAAACTTTATAGCGCATTTGCCCCTGATTTACATCCAAACCGTCGTATCCAAAAACGAAGAAGGCAAACTGGTGATTCGGGGTATTTTTATCGGCGACGATTTTGAATGTTTCCAAAAAGCCGCCGACCTCTCCATGGAAGTCAATTTCCTGATGGTGGAGAAACCCATTCGCAAATGCATCGTCTGGCTCGATCCATCGGAATTCAAAAGCACCTGGCTGGGCAACAAGAGTATTTACCGTACCCGCATGGCCCTGGCCGACGGAGCGGAATTGATTGTTCTGGCTCCCGCCCTTAAGGAATTCGGCGAAGACAAAACCATTGACGGACTCATTCGCAAATACGGTTATGCCGGCACTCCCGCCATATTAAAGGCCGTAGAAGAAAACGAAGATCTGCGCAACAACCTGGGCGCTCCTTCTCACCTGATTCACGGATCGAGCGAAGGACGTTTTACCATTACTTATTGCCCGGGCCAGCTGAGCCGCGAGGAAATCGAAAGCGTTCACTTCAATTACGGCGATTTGCAGGAAATGATGAAGCGCTACAATCCGGAACAGCTGAAAGACGGCATTAACATAATGCCCGACGGAGAAGAAATTTTCTATATTTCCAATCCGGCGCTGGGTTTGTGGGCGCATAAGGACAGATTTAACTAAGGGAATGAAGATAGTTTGTGATCATAAGATTCCTTTCCTCAAAGGGGCTTTGGAACCTTATGCCGATGTTGTATACTTGCCCGGCGACCGCACCACTCCTTTGGAAGTAAAGGAGGCGGATGCTCTGATTACCCGTACGCGCACCAAATGCAATGCCGCCTTACTGGAACACTCTGCCGTTAAGATGATCGCTACCGCCACCATTGGCTTCGATCATATCGATACGGAATGGTGTGAACAAAAGGGCATAGAATGGACCAATGCTCCCGGTTGCAACTCGGGTTCGGTGCAGCAATATATAGCTTCGGTGCTGGCGAGTCTGGCACAAGAACAGAACTTTCGTTTCGAAGACAAAACGCTGGGCGTGGTGGGTGTAGGCAATGTGGGTAAAAAAGTGGCGCGTCTGGCCGAAATCCTGGGATTCAGGGTGCTGCTGAACGACCCGCCCCGTGCCCGTGACGAAGGCTCTGAGGCTTTTGTGTCGCTCGAACAGATCATCTGGGAATGCGACATCATCAGCCTGCACGTGCCTCTCGAGACAAAAGGCCCTGAT